>JAAYEB010000465.1 GCA_012728995.1 Fibrobacter sp.
AGCTTCAATGCTGGATCCGATTGAAGCATTACGTTATGAGTAGTTTTTAGCTACTGTCAGTTAATTAACAGGATATTATTTTAACAATCGTTTCTGTTATGTCAACCAAATTCGAGCAATCAACGATATCCGGATTATCTTTAGGTGTGTGTGTGATAGTCTGGGTATCAATATTATCCAAAAACCACTTAGAAGTTACGGCAATTGCCGGACAGTTGTTTTGTACAAAAATGCTATGATCTCCCTGTGGCCATTGCTCTCCTTCAACAATTCTTTGACAATCATTAAGGATACCAGATACTTTTACTTTCAGATTTTCAGGCAGATCAAAAAGCGAAAAAGCAGATTTACCTTCTTTATAACCTGCCCCATCAATATTAATATTTAAAATAATATTGTCAAACTTGTCCTGATTCATTCTAATGTAATCCATCTGCCCCGGGACTGCGTAATAATCCTCACCATTAAGTGGAACCAACTCAATTTGATTGTTCCCGTTATAATTTTTTAACTCCTGTGCCAATAACAACAACACTATAACGCCGGTTGCATTATCAATAGCTCCCGGAGAACCTTTTTTAGCATCTATATGAGCAGTAATTACAATTTTCTTTGTCTGGTCTTTTCCTTTAGTGGCAATGATATTGTAACATTTTCCAGGAATTCTTTTAGAGTTTGAGACTATTTTTATCGGTTTCCCTTCATGGAGCAACAATTTTTCACCTTCATCCTCGGTCATATACACTGAGGGTATATCAAAATCACCATCTTCAATAAGCGGGAATGGGTAAACCCCACCAGCAAGGGCAGCATTTCTTCCAGTTGCAGAAATAATAGCCTTGACGTTCTTACTTTCAAGTAATGAAATTATTTCCTGATGCTCTCTTGGGTTATAAAACACAAAGTTCTTTGGCATTAACTGTTCTTTTGCTATATCTCCATGTAACAGAACGATTTTGCCATTAAGATTTTGCTCCCTTAATTTTTTAATGGTTGAAATACAGACCAACTGTTCTTCAACAGAGCAACCAGGAGAGTATGGGCTTACAAATGCTTCAAAAGATGTATCCAGTGAACAAACGGTTGCACCTCCATCATGCCAGTCAACAGCTGGCATCTCGATTTTTTGCATATCCCATCCGAAAGATTGGTAAGTATCCGGTAATACCCACATTGAAATCCGTTTGTTTTGTTTAGCATATTCTATACTCTACACTAAAAGGAGAATAGATATGACTATTTCAAATGATAATCTGGTAACGTTATTTAAAAAAAGCGGCTTGACCCAGAAAGAATTCTGTGAAACCAACGATATTGCATTAGAACGTTTACGTTATCACCTTTATAAGAAAAACCGCAGAAAAACTAATTCAAAAAATGACATTCAGAAAAATAAATCTGCACATACTTTTATTAGTTTTAACAAACCTGGTTATATTCCATTAAAAACAGATCAAAATATTTCAAACAGCTATACAATCATTCATGGCAAATTCACATATAACCAGCTTGCAAAGTTAGTAAAAGAATTAGGAAGCGTATCATGTTGAATTTTGCGTTTACATTACCGATACACCTTTGTTGCAGTCCAACAGATATGCGTAAAAATTTTGATGGGCTAAGCGGTATTATAACGACATGCTTCAAAAAAGATCCTATAC
>JAAYEB010000466.1 GCA_012728995.1 Fibrobacter sp.
AATCGGGGTCGGGACTCGGAACTCCGGGTCGGGATCGATTCTGGCTTTCCCTGTTTTTCTGATTCGATTCCGATACCGACGCCGAATTCCGACCCCGAAAGAAAAGTTACACTACTTTTACTGTTTCTTTTTTTCCTGTTTCCCAATCGGGGTCGGGACTCGGAACTCCGGGTCAGGATCGATTCTCTATTCTTTGTTTACATAACTCGATTCCGATACCGACCCCGAATTCCGACCCCGAAAGAAAAGTTACAATGTTTTTGCTGTTTCTCTTTTTCCTGTCCCCAATCGGGGTCGGGACTCGGAACTCCGGGTCGGGATCGAAGCTGTCTTTCCCTGTTTTCACAAGATCCAATGCCGATTCCGGTGCCGGTGCCGATTTTGGATACCCTGACCCCAAGAAAAAGAGTATATTTATACATTAAAAAATGATATTCAAACATACGACCATCCTGGTCTCATTATTTACAAAAAAAATGAAAATATATGAATAATATTACTGATTTTGGTTTTTACGCAATTCTTACAGATCCTCTTACAGGATATGAAAAATGCACAGAAATTCTTGTAGATTACGGTATAAAATTTGTTCAGCTCAGGATAAAAAACGAAACTGATGATCAAGTGCGCAGAATTGCAGAAATTTTGATAAAAAAAACAGAAAATACAGAAACGAAACTGATCATTAATGATTATGCCAACATAGCATATGAATGTGGAGCACATGGAGTGCATCTTGGCCAAAACGATATGCCTTTCACTGATGCCAGAAAGCTTCTTGGACCAAATGCAATAATCGGATTATCAACCCACTCTCCCGAACAAACCTCTCAGGCATGCGCTCTTGGCCCCGACTACATAGGTGTTGGACCAGTTTACCCTACACCAACAAAGAAAATACCAGACCCTGTAATCGGTATTGAAGGAATGAAAAAAATGGTTTCAATCTCTTTGGTACCTTCAGTTGCAATAGGCGGAATTAATCTTGCAAATCTCAGAGCTGTTCTTGAAGCCGGCGCGAAAAATTTCTGTATGGTACGACAATTTACGCAATCAACTGATCCGCAAAAAGTACTGAAAGAGACTTTGAAGATTTACAGAGAATATTATCCGGGATAATAAAAACCATTTCTGCGAGCCGCTTTAATTAAGAATTGGGACATAATGATTATAGGGGTGGGCCATATGTCAAGAGAGTCAGGGCTAATAAGATCGTTAACCTTTATTACAGCTTCTTCAAATGATCTTTTTTACTCTGCAATCAGTTTCCCAAAGTATTCATCTGTTTCTACATAATCGATAAGTTTTTTGATGTTTTCCCTTTCGGAAAGCACCGTATAGAAATTATGTTTGATATTTGGTGCGAATTTTATTGCATCAATAAAATCGGACTTTTTTAAACAGTTTTTCGAAACATAATCAATAAACCCGGTTTCTTCAAGAACCCGTTTAATAGTCTGGTGTTCAGGATTTTTCTGAAGCCAACTGACAGCATAAGTTGCTACACCAACCTGAATTCCATGAAGAGAGGGTTTTTGCGCAATCATGTCATAAGCATGGGAGATCAAATGCTCACTTCCACTCGCCGGCCTGCTCGACCCGCTAACCTCCATTGCGACACCACTCATAACAAGACAACCGCAGATCAGACGTAAAAATTCCAGATCCTCTATGTCTTTATTCTTATAGTTAACCATGTTTTCAACAGCATTGGTTGAAATTAATACAGCAAAATCATTAACAGGCTCCTGCCTGACACGATACGCAGCTTTCCAGTCGTAAACAGCTGTATACTTTGAAATCAGGTCACCTATACCAGAATAAGTATAGTATGATGGAGATTTGCGTATTATTTCCGTATCAATAACTACACCAAACGGTATTTTTGCCTTTAACGACTTTCTTTTTCCATTAACAAAAAGTGATGCTCCTGGTGAAGCGAAACCGTCGTTTGAAATTGAAGTTGGTACACTGATAATCGGTATCTGGAGCATAAAAGCAATATACTTACAGTAATCAATTACTTTTCCTCCTCCAATGGCAACAATCGCCTGCACAGTTTCGGGAAGAGAATAAGCGGTTTTGTAAATTTCCTCAATCGCATTTGTTTCAACTACATCTTCATACACCAATTCAATTTCTGATGAATCGAATGTAATTTTAAGCTGCTCTTCAAACATCTCCTTAAGCCCGCTTCCATAAAAGAGGCCAATCCGGACAAACTGTTCTTTTCTTAAATATTTACCAAGTTTATACAGAGCATTTGGTTTGATTCTTAAAAGAGTGGGTATTGAGATTTCCATAAAATCAGTCCAGTTTTTCCAAATCTATTTCACCAACATTGTTAAAAATATAATCCGGCTTATATGGGAACTGGTCAAGAGTCTCACGCCCAGTTACACCACTCAATACCAGACATGTTTTCATCCCTGCTTCCATTCCTGCAACAATATCGGTATCCATCCGGTCTCCAATCATCAGTGTTTCATGAGCCATAACGCCGAGTTTATTCAACGCAATAGTCATCATAAGGGAATTTGGTTTACCAATTATATAGGGCTTTTTTTGTGTTGCAATCTCTATTGATGCAAGAAGAGCACCGCAGGCCGGCTCAAACCCGTTTTCAGCCGGATCAACCACATCAGGATTGGTACCAATAAATTTTGCTCCATTTATAATAAGTGACATTGCTTTTTTAAGCATCTCGAAATTAAAAGATGCAGTTTTACCGACCACAACATAATCGGGATTATGCTCAGATATGGAAAAACCGACTTTATAGAGTTCATTAATCAATCCCCCACCACCTACAACATAAACTGTACCTGCAGGTTTTTGATTATGCAAAAATGCAGCAGTAGCCATGGCAGAGGTGATAAAATTAGCCTCACTGAGCCCTTTAATACCAAGACCATTGAGTTTTCGCTTAAGATCAAGCGGAGTTTTTTCTGAATTATTTGTCAGAAACAGAAACCTGGTCTGAATGGAAACAAGCATGTTTACAAACTTTTCGGCACCTGTAATAAGCTTTTTTCCCCGATAAATCACACCATCCATATCAGAAATCACATTTTTTATCGCCATAACAGAAGACTCCCCTGCTTTGATTTTCCAGACAAGCTATTACCAGACAGTAACATCTTTTAACCGGATCTGATTCATCATTTGACAATTGCGTATGCAATATTTTTTTGCAAATAGTAAAATTCCTGAATGAGGATACTAAACCAGAATTCTGCCAATGAACATGTTATATCATGTTTTCCTGTTTAACAAAAGTCATACGTTTTTTAATGGAATAATTTTTTCAGGCAGCCTGGAGTTCTGCTTCATCAAACTTAACAGACACAATGGTGGATACA
>JAAYEB010000467.1 GCA_012728995.1 Fibrobacter sp.
AGGAATCGGTTGTGTTTTTCCTGATGCACCGGAAACGCAATCGTACTGGAAAAATATTCTTGAAAAAAGAGTGTCAATAGGTCCTGTCAATGAATCAATTCTTGACAGAAAAGTACATTTCGATCCGACTGTTTATGGAAAATCTGATAAAAATGATAAATCTTACACAGATATCGGATCATCTTTAATTGAGCTGAATTTTGACGCTTTAAAGTTCAGGATACCTCCGGCAACATCCAGACACATGGATGAAAACCAGAAAGCGATAATTATATCAGTTGATGAAGCACTTAAGATGGTTGATTCCAGTAAATGGAATAGGGACAAGGTTTCGGTTTTTATCGGGACTTCCCTGGGTGGACCTTTACATTACAGCTTTCTTCGGAGAATTTACCTCAATCGATGCCTCTATCATCTGAAAAATTCGCCTGAGTTTAATGAACTATCTGAAAGTAAAAGATCGAAGGTTATCGCAGATATCGAAAAAGAGATCCGCACAGGAACCTTTACTGTTACAGAAGACAGTGCGCCGGGAATTTTACCGAATATCACAGCTGCAAGAGTCGCGGCTACTTTTGATTTTCACGGGCATTCATACACCGTCGATGCTGCATGTGCATCATCTCTGGCAGCTGTAATAAATGGTATTCAGCACCTGTCTTCAGGGGAATCTGATGTAGTGATCTGTGGCGGCGCGGATATGCTCAACGGGGAAATGGGCCGCATCTATTTCTCGGGAATAAATGCGCTGAGTCCTACAGGCTCATACCCTTTCGATGCACGGGCGAATGGGTTCGTGATCGGAGAGGGTGGCGGTGCTGTGATATTAAAACGGCTCTCTGATGCTGTCAATGATGGTGATCCTATTCTAAGTACGATTATCGGGTACGGGCATAACAGTGATGGCAAGGGAAAATCCATAGCTGCCCCTAATTTCAAGTATCAGGCAAAAGCGATTCAGCAGGCAATAGAGATGAGTGAAGTCCCTGCCGATACTATAGAGTTGATTGAAGCGCATGGTACCTCAACGGCCGTTGGTGATAAGAGTGAAATCGATGCAATGAAACTTGCATTCGAAAATGCTGGTGTAAAGGCGGGTAATTTTTGTGCTGTTGGCTCTGCAAAATCCAATATAGGTCACTTAAAGACCGCTGCCGGGATCGCAGGTCTGATAAAGACAATTCTGGCAATAAAACACAAAACCCTTCCACCATCTGCCAATTGTGTAACAGTCAATCCAGCTTTAAAATTGGATAATTCACCTTTTTATATCAATACCGAAGCAAAGGACTGGGAAGAAAAGAGCTATCCACGACGAGCCGGTGTCAGTGCGTTTGGATTTGGCGGTGCTAATTGTCATATACTTCTGGAGGAGTTTCGCAGAGAACAATATGTTCCTGAACTTAAAGATAATCAAAAGAAGTATGAAAGTGATTTCTATACTTTGTGGTGTTCCGGAAAAGACAGCAACAATTTAGATATAAATCTCAGAAACGCACTATCAGAAGTTATACAGAATGATACAGTTCAAAAAGATGTT
This sequence comes from Fibrobacter sp., assembly GCA_012728995.1. GTDB lineage: Bacteria > Fibrobacterota > Chitinivibrionia > Chitinivibrionales > Chitinispirillaceae > JAAYEB01. The sequence continues at coordinate 1,541 of JAAYEB010000467.1, forward strand.
TTAACTGAAGTAAACTATAGAGCATCTGTTTATGACAGATTTCGTATCAGTATCTGTTTTGATTCTTCCGGTGATTTGAATCGAAAAATTGAATTCTGGTCAAATACTAAGGAAAATTCTGCAGCATTAAAAATAAAAGGAATTTTCTTCAAAGAATCCGACCCGGTTTCCCCGGAAAAAACCGCGTTTTTATTTCCAGGGCAGGGTTCTCAATATCCCGATATGTTGTTAAACATGCAACGTGCATATCCATCAACAAAGCTTGCAGCTATTCCGATGGATATGTTCTGGAAAGGGCAAACTGGAGAGCTCATTCATGATCTTATTGATTCATCAGTCAGGGGGAAAGAACAGACTGATGCATTACTTAAAGATACCCGCAATACTCATCCGGCAATGCTGTATTCCTGTCTGATCATGTCGAAATTACTCAACGATCTCGGTGTAAATGCGCGCTATATGGTCGGGCATAGTCTCGGGGAGATTATAGCGCTTGCTGCTGCGGGTTCAATTTCTGACAAAAATGCTCTGGAAATGATGGATCGTAGAAGCAGAAGTTTTGTCGAAATGCAATCTGATGATAATGGTAAAATGATTGCATTGAGGAAAAGTTTAGATTCGGTAAAAAGCTTGATACAAGAGTCCGGATGTAGAGTTTTTCCGGCAAATATTAATTCACCGGAGCAGGTAATTGTCAGTGGAGATACAACATCAATAAACAGTTTTTGCACGCATCTTAAAAATACTAAAAATCAATTTGTCGAACTCAATGTCAGCCATGCATTTCATTCACCAGTTGTAAAAAGTGCCGCTGAGCGGTTCAGTCAATATCTTGATACTGTTGAATTCAAGCTGCCCGGTGCGGTTGTTTATTCAAATGAGCTCTGCAAAGCTTATCCTGAAGATCCTCTGGAAATTCGAAAAATTCTGAAAAACCATATCATTGCTTCTGTAAATTATGCAGGATCCATTGAGGCACTCTATAAAAAAGGGGTGCGGTTATTCATTGAAGTTGGACCGGGTAGTGTACTTTCCAAATTGACGCAATCAGTTCTTTCCGGAAAAGATATCTCTGTCATCAATACAAACAGTAAGGATGGAAATGAGATCGATTCTTTTCAGAAAGCGCTTGCTCAGATGTTTGTGGAAGGTATTGCTGTACGGTATCTGCCTCCGGCTGACATACAAAATACCATCTCCTGCGATTCGGGAGCCTCAACGATAAATGCCACGGTACAGAGAGATTTGATAGTTGAAAAATCAATAAATCCTCTTCCCCTGAATAACGAACGAAAAGTATCTGCTGAGAAAAAATGCAGGGTTGTATACAGCGGGGTTTCAGTCGGATTGCCGGGATCGTACAAAAAGAGCTTTCAGGATGATAACTTTGAGCAGCTGTTTGAAGGCAGAAATTTTATCGAGCGGTTAACCGATGAGGAAAAGCAGCGTCTTGTCGAGTTGAACATAACCAAGGTTGAGAAAACCCCGCATGGACCGGTTTTTACTCAACTTGATTCGTTGAATGATGTGATTCAACTGGCCGGAAAGCTCGGGAAAATCAATCCATTAAATGATTATGGATGGGATCCAAAAGAGATTGAGCAGATGAATGCTGCGATCATGCATGGAATTGCAGCCGGATACGAAGCACTTCGTGATGCGCAAATTCCTCTGGTTCGTCAATACACAAAAACATCTTCAGGTGGGATTCTCCCGGATCGATGGGCACTTCCCAAAAGTATGCAGAAGCGTACCGGAGTTATTTTTGCACACAGTTTCCCGTTAGTTGAAACAGTTATAGCAGAAGTGTCAAGGCATATCAGTTATAAATTCGGAAACAGGTACAGAAACGAAATTATCTCTTTTTACGAATCTCTTCTTCCTGTAGTCAAAGATACCCAGGCCAAAAAACTTCTGACCGACTGGTTTACACTTAATTATCAGAGACTTTCAGGAAAGCCGTCTCAAAATGAAGTGTTTCAGTTCAACCATCACTTCATAAATCAGATTTCCGGTCTTGCTAATAACAGGATCGCTCAATACATTCAGGCACTTGGACCGAATTTCCAGCTTGATGCAGCCTGTTCATCCACATCCACTGCGATTACACTTGCAGAAGAGATGATAAAATCCGGAAGAGTTGACCGGATGTTAATTATTGCAAGTGATAATGCGACCTCAGAACTGAGCCTGCCATACCTTGGCGGTGGATTCCTGAGTACCGGAGCTGCTACTTGTGAAGCAGACCTCTATAATGCCGCGATTCCGTTTGATCTCAGAAGAAACGGTATGATCATGAGTGCCGGAGCCGCTGCCCTGGTTGTCGAATCACTCGACAAAGTTGAAGAACGCGGAGTCGCTCCTGTATGTGAACTTCTCGGCTCGCATCTATTTAATACAGGAAGTCATCCGGCCAGGCTCGATGTGCCAAAATACGCAGAAGAACTCAATCTCTTTATTGAACAGATGGAGGAGTTGCACGGAATCTCACGCAAGGAGATTGCACCAAAACTGTTATATGTTTCTCATGAGACCTACACACCGGCACGTGGCGGGTGCTCTGATGCAGAAGCGTTCTCCCTGCAGCAGACATTCGGGGAAGATTACAGAAAGATCGAGGTTACCAATACAAAAGGGATGACCGGGCACACAATGGGAACATCCATAGAGGATGTGCTTGCTGCGCGTTCATTACAACTGGGTAAAACTGCACCGGTTGTAAATTTTAAAGTTCCAGATCCAAAATTACAGGGACTCAGGTTATCCAAAGGTGGTGAACATAAGTGCGAATTCGCGTTGCGTCTGGCTGCTGGTTTTGGATCACAGGGAAATTATATTCTGCTGAAAAAATGGAAAGATGGCGGCAGTCAAAGAATCGCGGATAATAATAAATACAAGAGATGGATAGATGAGATATCGGGTAAAAAAGAATCCAGTTTAGAGATTGCAGGCCGTGTTTTGCGTATTGCGGAAGATGGTGAAGTACCTAAAGCAAATTTAATTACCCCTGTTGTGGAAAAAACTTCATCAGAATTGAAAACCGGCAAACAACCTTTACCAGTAATCAAAAGGGATACTGCACAAGAGGTAATAAATGTAATCTCAAAAATTACCGGTTATCCTCCTGAAATGATCGAAGAGGACATGGAAGTAGAAGGCGATCTTGGAATAGATACTGTTAAGCAGGCAACTATTCTGTCTACACTTTCGGAACTTTTTGGAGTAAGCGAAAAAGTCGATTTTAAAATATCCGCATATCCGACTGTAGGTCATTTAATAAAATTGTTTCAATCTGCCGCGCCAACCGGGCCTGTTGAAGAGAAGGCTGTAACCCAGGACAGCATTTTAAACAAACCTGTTACCTTGGATGCAGTGGCTGAGGCCGGGGCTGACACTGCAAAAGAAGTGATAAAAGTAATCTCTGAAATTACCGGATATCCTCCTGAGATGATTGAAGAGGATATGGAGGTTGAAGGTGATCTTGGCATTGATACCGTAAAACAGGCAACAATTTTATCAACTTTATCAGAACGATTCGGTAAAACAGATAATGTTGATTTTAAAATATCGGCATATCCTACAGTTGGTCACCTGATAAAGCTATTTACTCCTGAAAATAAAGTAACAGCTATCGCTGAGAACAATCAGATTGATAATCGCAAAACAGATATCCCGGTTTCAGCATCATCAAAGCCTGAAATTCCAAATGATGCTGAAAATGAAGTGATCAGGGTAATTTCTGAAATTACCGGGTATCCTCCTGAGATGATTGAGGAGGATATGGAGATAGAAGGAGATCTTGGAATAGATACTGTTAAGCAGGCAACAATATTGTCGACTCTTGCTGAACGATTTGGCAAAACAGACAGTGTTGATTTTAAAATATCAGCCTATCCAACAGTTAGACATTTGATAAAGCTGTTTAGTAGCGGCAACCCTGTTGAAAGTGGTAACTCAACAGCAGCCTTGACTGAAATCATTGATAATAATACGGATATCACACCACAGCTTACCACCCACATTCTTGAATTTATTCAGAGTGATCTGAGCTCAGTGAGTGTTGATCTGTCCTCATTATCTCTTTTGATATTGAGCGATGACAGGAAAAATTGCGGAAGTTTACTAGAGCATTTAAAGCCTCTTTTCAGGACTGTTGAAATCGGACAGCTCGATTCTTTCGATATCATTAACGAAAAAGCTGATCTCTGGATCGACACAGGCTTGTTCTCTATTGAAACAGATTTTTTTAAAAACAATCCTGACATTAAAAAATCGTTACACAAATTACTGGAAAATCGATTTGATTTCTGTACAAAATGCGGGGATAGGCTTCCTCAGCGCATACTGTTGTGTCGCACTTTACATCAACATGCATGGAACAGTCTTCTGCAGGGCTTTTATCAAAGTGTCGCAAAGGAATGGAATGCCCGTTTTTCATCAATTGAAGTTAAGCACTCGACTGCAATTAATGATTATGCATCATTTATCGAAAATGAATTAAGAACAGATAGTGACGGGATCCGCATCGTTTATGACAATAATGTACGCCTTGTTCAAAAAGCTGTTTTTTCCCCATCAACCCGTTGTGTCAAGGAACAAGAAAATGAGTTGAATCAATCGGATGTAATATTAATAACCGGGGGAGGTAACGGCATTACATCGAGGATCGCAATAGAAATGGCTTCAAAAGTTCCAGCCAGATATGTAATTCTGGGGCGATCAGAAGTTTCACCTGATGACTATACTACAGATAAATGGGACGCAGAACATTTAGAACATAGAAAAGCCGAGTTGAAAGAACAGATTGCCAGATCAGGGAAGAGAGTTACTCCGGTATTAATAGAGGAGGCAGTGTCATATGCATTGAAGCAGAGAGAGCTTCAATTTACGATTAATAATTTCCGGGAACTGGGCAGAGAACTGATCTACATGAGTTGTGATATAACCCGCCTGGACGATATGACAAAGTGTATCGAGAATGTTACTTCGAAATGGGGAAAAGTTACCGGGATTATTCATGGAGCAGGTTTTGAAAAAAGTCAGCTGTTGATCAAAAAAGATAAGAATGAATTTTTCAGTATTGTCGATGTTAAGGTACTTGGGGCCATACACCTGCTTCAATTGTGTCCTGCAGAACATCTCAAACTGTGGGTTTCGATGTCATCAATATCCGGGGTTTTTGGAAATGAAGCGCAGACTGATTATTCATCTGCAAACGCATTTCTCAATGGTCTCGCTGAAGATATCGCAATAGAGAATAATACGACCAACAGTTTAGCGCTGGCCTGGTCTGGATGGTCAGATCTTGGGATGGCATGGCGAAACACCTTTGTTCGTCAGAATGCTCAATCCATGGGACTTAATTTAATTCCTCCTTCCAGTGGCGCTGCTGCAGCTGTAAAACTGATAACCAGTGGCGGTTCCAACCCGGTGTACATTATGCATTGCGGTCTTGGTGCAATGCTTTCGGGTGACTGGCAGCTAAAAATGCCGCACAACGTTCCACTGCTGGAGAGGGTTGAGATAGTTGGTTCGAACTCGTTACACGCATTTAAAACTATTGCTGCGCAAACCGATGAGTGGATCAATCAGCATCGCATTGAAAGCATACCTCTCGCTCCCGGAGTTGGTATGATGGAGATGATGGCTGAAACATTTTTGCAAACATGCCCTATTGAAAAGGGGTTAAAATTTGAAGATTTAAGTTTTCATGATGCATTGAAGTTATATAAAAACAAACCCCGCAATGTGGTTATTACTGCTGATCGAATTTATTCAAACTCTCAAAAAATGAAGTTGTTTTCAGAATTTTCAAGCAGAGCGGTAAATAAAGCTGAACTTCGTGAGTATTGTACAGCAATTGTTTCATCTGTAAATACTTTACCACCTCAATTCGATATGGAGCAGTTGGTAATCTCCAATTCTGAAAAGAGATTCTATGATGAATTGCTGCCCGATCTGTATGCCATGCCCAACAATGTTGATTTTGGACCAATTTTCCATGATTCAAAAAGCATAAACTATAAAGCCCATACTAATTGGATTGAGTGGAATTCAGATGAGCTTCATTCTCGAAACACTTTTCCAATGGAGCAGTTGTCCAATAGTAAATATGAATTGAAACGCTATGTTATGAATTTCTGTCTCCTCGACTTTATTCATCAGACAGGAGTTATTCACACAATCATGAATAGAAGAAAAATTCATCTTCCATTTTTTGCACGTGAGTTTGTGGTATTCGGAAAACCTGAAAAACCGGGAACATATCATACATTTGCAAAGCTTACCGGCAAAACAGATGATACCAGTATTTTTGATATTTATCTGATTGGACCTGAAAATGAAGTATGTGCTTATGCCCTTGGATCAACCTATCACAGGGTTCAGGGATAAATGAGAAGCATTGTCAAACAGTTGAATGAAGTTATTGAGCACTGGTCACAAAAACACGCTCTTTCAGCCGCATTAGTTGAGTTACCTGAGATCTACATGAATCAGGAGAAATATATTGATTGTTTTAAAGCGAGAGAACTGGAATCCTTAAATAGAATAGCAAGCAGAAAACGCAGAGTATCACGAATCGCAGGAAGATTGGCTGCAAGAATCGCGTTACAAAGATTTCTTCCGGGAAATTTTACAGATATCTCTGATTCATCAATGGAAATACTGAATGACGAATACGGAAAACCGTACCTTACGGCGAATAATGATATCTGTGTATCTATCTCTCACTCCGGATCGTGCGCAATCGCGGTAGTTTCGAAAACGAGAGTAGGAGTCGATCTCGAACAAGCTGGAATTCGCCCGGAATCATTTATAAACACTTTTTTCCTTCCTTCCGAACAAAACTGGATCCGGAAAACTGCTGAAAGTTCTGTCTGGAGAGCAAACTGTCTGTGGACAAGAAAAGAAGCTGCCTCCAAATTGCTCGGTGTTGGAGGCAATGTGCCTTTCAAATCAATTCCTGTACTTGACAATGAATCGGAATTTGAATTCGATTCACATCAGATAGATCATTACTGCTTAAGTCTTGCGACACATAAGAGATTAAAAGATGAATGAAGCGAGTTCAAAATATGTGGATCAGCTGGTTCTCGATAAGCTTTTAACCGAGAAACTTCAACGGGTCCATCACTATCCCGGTAAAAATGTTGATTTAACGACTTCAGTGTTTGATTTGATTAATGGTATTGAAAGCAAACCATTACCGGAAATTAAAAAAAGTGATTCCGGATTTGTCTTCAAATCTTCTATTGTCTCCGGATTCGAGGAAAACGACCTCTGCCCTGTATTCTCGTTTGAGTGTAAAAATCCCGTTGCCAGCATTGTTTTTATGCACGGGTTGTACGAAGATAACAGGGAGATTTACGGTTTTTTGTTTGAAAGCTTGAACAGGTTGGGACTGAATGTTTACCTGTGCACATTGCCATACCATTATGAAAGAAAACCGGAAAAATCGCTGTTCAGCGGTGAATATTTCTGGAGTGCAGATTTCGACAGGACCCGCCTCGCATTCGTTCAAGGGATTTTTGACCTGTTCTCTCTCTATAAATTCATCAAAAATCGCAACGGTCACAAGGTGTTTATTGCTGGTTACAGTATGGGTGGCGCTGTGAGTCTTGTTCTGGGTGCAGCGGTAAAAGAGATAAAAGGTATTGCAGCCATAAATCCAGCAACATCGTTTTCCGAAATTGTATGGGATTCTCCTTTATGCAAGCATATGAAGCAGGATTTTCTCGCGGCTGGATACTCGATGGAACAGTTGAGATCTGCCTATAATACATTTGAACCTGTAAGCATAAATTTTGAACTAAATAACAGTTTGCGTTTCATGATCTGTTATGCAATTTACGACCAGGTAACATCACCGGATATATACCGTCAATTTATTGAAAAGTGGAATATCAGGAATGTACATGAATATAAAGCCGGGCATTTAACAACACTTCGTGTGCCAAGGCTTGCACAGGACATTTTCAATTTTGTAAGTGCTTTATGAATACATATACCTTTCCGGAAAATAAAAAGTATTCCTGGTCGCGACCTTGCGAAATATTAAGCATGGCAAGTTATTTACCTCAAAGCACGTTGAGTAATGAACAGATATTCCGCACTCAAAAAAATCCGCTCCCGGAACCAATGGTCATCAGAATGGTTGGTGTAAAGAATCGCCATGTAGCACAACCCGGTGTCTCAGATTCTGATCTGATGGTAATTGCAGCGCAGGAATGTTTAAAGAAGGCCGCTGTTACCGCCGATGATGTTTCGAAAATAGTAGTCAATAAATTTCTCGGCGATCGGATTTTGCCTCCCACAGCTTCAATTCTGCAGAGAAAACTGGGTGTAAAAAGAGCGGTTCAATGCCTGGATATTGATGGAGGGATGAACAGTTTCATACAGTCGTTTATCATGGCTGCAAAATGTATTCAAAGTGGGGATGAATATGTTCTTATTGTATCCGGTGGAATCTGCCATGATCTGATAAGCAGGGATAACCCGCGTGTTTCTTATCTTTTTGGAGATGGTGCCACAGCAGTGCTTCTGGGTCCCTCTGAGAAAACTCACATCCTTTCTCATTATGAATTCAGCAATTATGATTATCTCGATATTTTCAAATCAACGGATTTTTATTCTGCTGCAAAGGCAGGGTGTAACACGGTAACTTCAGATCCATCGCTTCATGATATGTACAGCATCGGAAACTGGAAAGATGCCAATGATTTTATCATGGAGGCGCTGAAACATACACATGACAATCTCCTTGAAAGTGCCGGATGTAAAGCGGAGAATATTGACTATTTTCTTGTAACAGAAATCAATCGTCCTTTGTGGGAAAACATAATCAATCATCTGAATATCAAGCCCGGTAAAACAATCAGTTTACTTCAAGAGCAGGGTAATACACTTACTGCAAACATGCCAATGTTACTTGTTAACCTCGATAAAAAAGTATCTTTGCAACCAGGACAGAGAGTAATGATGCTGTCTGTCGGAGAGGGTATTTGCGGCGGTGGCTGCATTTACCAGAAATAGGAATAAAGCATGAATAAAGATCAAATTTTCAACAAAGTTTCAGAAATCCTGACAACCTATCTCCGGCTTGCCCCGGATGAAGTGCAGCCGGAAAGTCATATTGTCAATGACCTTGGAGCTGATTCTCTTGCAATGGTAGAAATCGGTTTCCTTTTTACAGAAGCATTTGAGATTCCAATGATTAATCCTTCGGAAAAAAACATGATTATTAAATATCTGGTTGACGAAATTGAGGCATCGGCAGCGAAGTGAGTATTCAGCGTTCAGGGTTCAGGGTTC
>JAAYEB010000468.1 GCA_012728995.1 Fibrobacter sp.
CAACCTTTTTTACATATGAGCCCTGTTTCAACAGATCCTGACTTTCTTGTTGTATCACGAATTGTTAATGGTAAATCACAGCTTTTCCGCATTTCAATTTCTGACGCAAGTTTACAACCACTAACTTCAGGTGCCGCACAGGAAGAAAGCCCTTTTTTGGCAAAAGATAACCGGATTTATTTCAGTGCAGATTATGACGGAATTTTTAATATTTATTCGGTTGATTCCAAAGGAAATGATCTTAAACGCCATACACGGTGCATTGGAGGATATTTTTCGCCGGTTATAAGAAAAAACGGTTCAATTATTTGTGCCAGCTATAACTCCACCGGGTTTTCAATTGTAAAAATCAATCCTGTTTCTGAAAATTTTCCTGTTCAACCATCCGGATACCATTGTTCTTTTAAACCAATTCCACAATTGAATAGCAAACTGATCATAAAAGCAAAGCCTTATAAGGGTAATCGGCTCAGACCTCTTTGGGAATTGGTCTTTTTCGGTTATTTAAACAGAAATAAAAACATTTTTCTCGATAATGACAAGCTTATTAGCGACTCAACCGAATACCAGTTTGGTGCATCGCTTTCTAAATTACAGTCTGATGCATTAGGTAAACGTACCAAAGTTGTTAATCTTTCACTTGGACTTGCAGGCAGTTCATACAATACAGATCAAAGTTCTAATTACTTTAAAACAAATCCGCTCTTTGCTAGTCAGAACAGTTCAGAGCTGGACTGGTATTCCGACATTTTTAATCGCACATTAAAGGAAAATGTTACATCAAAAAAAGAATCGCTCTTCGGATTCAATCCAAACGCAAACAGGAAATTACGTTCTCATCAAACATACAGCGATGATTCTGAAAATAAATCCAATGTAATACCTGTATTTTTTCCTTCAATAGGATTTGAAAATAACTTTACTTCAGCAACAACAGGTGTAATTTTCAACTCTAGTATGGCCATGGGATTTATTCCCAATATTATTCAGTCTGATATATATGCGAAATGGCATCTCGCAAGAGATCTTTATCTTGGTATCAACGCCAATATTCAATTTACTCCTTTTATGGATCAAATGTTTGAAGGTGCTTTCCCGATAGTTTTGAATTATCAAAATATCGGCTATATTAATGAAGATATTTCATATAATTATGCAGATGTAAGTCAATTAACCGTTGTTGCCGGACCTCAATTTAAAAAAGCCATTAAGGCATATGCTAATGAAGACAAAATAGTAGTACCCAAAAGCCTGATTACAGGCTTTGATTTTATTCACACATTTCCGATTGCAAAATTTGGATCCCTTCAGCTTATTACCTCTAACATGATGACATTTTTTGACAGGGCGGTTTGGGATGAACAACGCATTATTGAAGATGACAGCAAACTGTATTTGTCTTCTCAAAGCGGATTAAAAACTGTTTTCCCGATTATCAGAAACATTAACAGGCGTGCATTGTATTATTGGGATGCCCTTTATGGAAATCTGGGATATACTTTCCTTATCAGGGCTAACAGAGAATTTTTTAAAGAACTGCATACCTGCAACTCTGATTTTATTACAGAAATCGATTACAGTCCCAATGTATATGTCGGACACTTCTTTCATACCGGATTTGAACTGGGTCACTATAAATCATATCGTTTTTTTAAACGATTGACATTTGATTTTTATTTTGAATTTTTAAGAAAATATACATTCTTTACAATTTCAGCAGGTTTGTAGTAATTCGGGTGCTAAATCAAACGCTCCCTTTGATCAGGGTTCTTCGATGATATTTGCATAAGGGTTTATATCTGTTTTGGCGTATCAGCGCATTGATGACACCTTCATATCACAGCACTTTTTTCTGTGATAACAATATTACTGTGGGAACATTAATTGTCTCCATTCAGACCCATATAACATTTGAATAGAGACCAATTTAAGATGCAGAGCAAAGCCTGATTAAAGCATGAATATGCGAAAACAGGTTCAGCCAGATGTTTAATCTGCCTGATATTATTTTCTTTAATCACCAAAGGCAACTGAATGAACAGATAATCGGCCCGGTTTTATTTTGATTGGACACAAAAATGAAAACAACCACCTTATTATTCGCCTTATTGTTTTTCCAACTTATTAATTACAGATGTTCCGGTAAACAGGATATTCAGGAATCTATCAACAATAATCCTGTACGGATATATCCAAAAATCGTATCTGTTATTCCACATGACTCATCTGCATTTACCCAGGGACTATTTTACAATGGTGGTAAACTGTACGAGAGTACCGGTCTTTACAATCAATCCTCATTGCGGGTTCTTGATACCAATGGAACAACCCTGAGAAAAATTGATGTTCCCCAGGTATTTGCAGAAGGGATTACCCTGTTTGAGAACAATCTTTATCAACTTACCTGGAAAAGTCAGTTTGCAATAATTTACTCTTTTCCAGACTTGACTTCTAAAGGAACTGTTTCGTATCAGGGCGAGGGATGGGGTCTTACAGGTAATAATTCCTCCCTGATAATGAGCAATGGTTCAGACACTTTATATTTTATGAATCCCGGTTTTGAAATAACAAACAAGGTAGCAGTAACATGCAATGGAACCCCTCTCGAAAGTCTTAATGAACTGGAGTATGCCGAAAATAGTATTTACGCCAATGTCTGGTACAGTGATTATATCTTTGAAATCTCTCATGAAACTGGAATTGTATCCAGAATTATTGATTGCAGCCAGATTGTAGCACAGGAAAAACCTAAATCAAAGGAAAGTGTTTTGAATGGTATCGCTTATATTCCCTCTGCAAACCTTTTTTATATCACCGGTAAAAACTGGAAGCATATTTATTTAATAAAGATAACCTAATCAGAATCAACAATTAAGGTTGAATTAAAAGAGACCTGCCGGTCTTTAAACCAGCATCTGAAAGCAATGAAGCGTTTTTTTGTTCTCTTGCTATACGAACATTCTCCAGACCACTTATTGCACCTGGACTTCCAAGATATGCTGCCATATTATAATAATGCTCTGCATCAATGAATTTTTCCAGCCTGAATGCCAGATTTCCTGCATATAAGGCAAGCTCCTTGAAATCAGGAAAATGTTTTAATCCTTCTTGTGCCTCTTCCATCGCTACCATTTCATTTCCCATTTTTTCATGCAACAAACAGATCCGGTATATGCTCCAGCGATTTGTCGAGTCTTTTGTAAAAATTTCTTTTAAGTAAAAGAGGGCTTTCGAATAATCAGACTGCTTCTCATAAATATCGGCAAGTTGTTGTAAAACATATATTTGGTTTTTTCCATTCTCTGGATACCGCCTTAACCATTTCAATGCCTTGTTCATGTCATCAAGTTCAAGATACATCTCTGCAAGTGCAATATATGACTCCTCTTTGGTTTCATTGATTAAAACCATTTTTTCAAATGTAGCAATAGCTTCAGCATATGCCCCGATTTTTCTATACGAAGCAGCTAAAACCATTAATGCTTTTTCGTTCATTGGATTTAACTGAAGGGCTCTTTTAGCAGATGCAATGCATTTCCCAACATTTTCTAAAGAATAATAGGCTATTGCCAGGTTAAGATGACTCCTGAAAAAATCCGGTGCATAACCGATAGCTGCCTTATAATAAACGATACTCTGAGGAATACTATCTACCTGAAAATAAGTGTTTCCCAGATTAAAATAGCACAGTGCAGGATTTTCACCCTCAAGTGCTGCCTTTTTATACAGTTTAATAGCTTCTTCAAAATCTGATTTTCCGTAATATTCATTTGCTTGCTCAAGTAATCCTGCAGAAGCAAGCAGAACGAAAAATAGTATAATAATTTTTGCATATACCATAATTCTGTAATGGTATTGTTTTATTCTGGTTTTTATCAAATCGATATTCATAGGTATTTAGGTCAGTTTGCCAATTCTTTTTAAGGCCGCAGTAAACTGCCAATTACTTTTCACTTTGATTCGCGAAGACAGGTATTTATTCAAAATAAACTACAACAAACACTAATTGCCTTTATCCATTTGCTTCACGGCTAACCTAACCAGTAAAAATCCATATGCTCAAGTATTACAAAATGGCCATTCAAAGGAACATCCTGCTTTGGTGTTTTTGGCACAGTATTTGAGACATCTTAGATGTATAAATTTCAATGCACAGATTCCACTGAAAGGAAAATCTATGCTTCTGGGAGATACTCTGATCCTCACTACAGAAAAATATCCTTACAAAACAGCTGTAGTCAATAAGAATCGAAAGATAACATATGAGCAACTTAATAAAAATGCTGCATCATTGGCTAACGGACTGATTTCCGAGGGAATTTGTCGTCAGGACAGAATCGCTGTGTATCTCGAAAATTCCATTGAATCTGTTGTTTCGATATACGGAATATTAAAATCTAATGGTGTATTTTTGATCATAAACCCGCAGGTTAAACACAAAAAACTTTCTTACATTCTTAATGATTGTCAGGTAAAAATACTCGTTACCGATTTCACCGGTATGCAACTGATCATTAATGAAAAAATTGAATGCCCATCCCTCAAGCTGA
>JAAYEB010000469.1 GCA_012728995.1 Fibrobacter sp.
AAGAAGGTCAGCTGCTCATCACTACCTTCAAGCAATGATATTAGTGAAAAACTGTCATCCTGTATTTGAATCAGCGGAAAGCCACCACTCCTTATAATTGACCTGTAAACTTCCTGGGCCAGGGGTATTCCAGGCGATTGGGTAACTAAATACACGACATCTCCCTTTTTTATCCCTTCACCATCATTAAGCGCAAAATCAATCAAAACTCTGGCATATTTTTCAAGAAGATCCTTGTTGGGTGTCATTTAACTTCCGTCCTTTCGTGCATAGGTTACAGTAGATCGCTGGTATAGAAGATAAATTATAGGCAGATATCATTCACAATGACAATTTATGAACTTTGTTTTAAATTTAATCAACAGAAATAATTAAGGGTAATATTAACCTTTTATTATTTTAAAAATGTATAATTCTATTATTATCAGGTGTTTGTTTTAACATGAATGGAGTTACAGATGCTAAAAAACGCTTTTGCCCTTATTTTGCTGAATCTTTTTGCAGTTATATCAGTTACCGCGAATACCCGTTTTGTTGATTCAGTTTTCTCAGAAATCGAGAAAGAGACGGTTACATACAGGTCTGCACAATACTATTCGGGTGATTCTGTTGTTGAGCTGAAAATGGATATTTATCAACCCAAAAACGATGAAATGGATAATCGCCCGGTTGTTATTGTACTCTATGGTGGTTCCTTTATGAACGGAAACAAGGATGATGTAGCATTTTCCGTTCCGGTTTCGGATTATCTTGCAAAAAAAGGTTATGTTTCAGTTGCTATAGATTATCGGGTTGGTTTGAATATGGCATCAATGGACCCAGCAGAGATAATCAAGGCTGCATACAGAGGAATTCAGGACACAAAAGCAGCAGTACGTTTTATTCGGGCAAATGCAGATGCTTTTAAAATAAATACGGATGAGATTTTTCTGTGTGGATATTCTGCCGGAGCAATTATTTCACTAAACCAGTCATTGATAACGGAAGAAAAATTTCGGAATATTATAGATGATACAGCAGGTTTGGGTCCGCTGGAAACAGGTGATAACCTCTCGTTTTCATCATCGGTTAAAGGAGTTGCAGGATTTGCAGGAGCTGTAATTGATACAACCTGGATTACTGTCGAAGCTGCAATACCTATGATCTGTATCCATGGAAATGAAGACGTGATAGTACCTTACGATTCAGGTTATGTTTTCAGCACGGCTGGTTTGCCTTATGTATTTGGCAGTGCTGTCATTAACAGTGTATTAAAAAGACTCGGGCTTAACAGTAAACTTATTACGTATCCGGGTGAAGGTCATGACTTTGTGCATAAGCTTTCTGGTGCACGAGAAAATTCAATTGATTCAGTTGCACTGTTTTTCTCGTCACTATTTACTTCCGGTGTGGAAAAACAACACTTTGTAGATAGAACACGAAGGCAAACCGGCGTAAGGCAAGCTTTAATATCTTCAAACATATATGATCTTACTGGACGGAAAATGGGCAATTCACAAAGAGTTTCAAGGTCTGTATATATTCGTTACAACAGATTTAAGAATAAGACTGACTATAAAAAAATTCTTTTTGCGAGATAAGCAATAAACGTATTCTCATTTTTTTAGCATGTTAAATTATTGAAGCCATCTCCATTATGGAGATGGCTTTTATATTTCAGTTTGCTTTATTTTTTTCGCCTTATTCTTTTATAACGAAACCCGTAATATAAATACACTATTGAGTACTCGAACCTCCCGATCCACTGATTAAGAGTTTTATTCGTAAAAAAAATAAAAAGAGTTTTGCGATTATTTGAAAAAAGTCGTAAATTCAACCATAAGGGGTTTCTCCCATTATGGAATTCTTTTAATTTGAAAATAACTTACACGAACTATTTTATATTAGACTGTACTTTAAAATACTTAATGAAAATTTTATAATTTTTATATGGCTACAATTGCTCAACTAAAAGCACTCTTCGAGAGTTTCATCTCAAAAGATGATGAACGATTTATCACCTATGGATTGCAAATTGCCGCGCATGAAGCAAAACTTGGCCATGGTAAAATCGCAGAAGAGCTCCGACAACTTATAGATAATGCAAGAAAAAAGCGAGATTCTGCTGAATTAAACAATACAGTTCCATTAGTTCAACCACAAGGAGAATTGGCACGGCTTTTATCAGCCTCTTATCCCAAGACACGACTTTCAGAGATGATTCTTTCGAAAGATATTTCTTTGCGACTAGATCGGGTTATCCAGGAACAGAGACATATTGAGGAAATTACAGCTCATGGTCTTCAACCACGCAGGAAATTTTTGCTTATCGGACCTCCAGGTACAGGCAAAACTATGACCGCATTTGCTCTTGCGGGTGAACTACATCTACCTCTTTTTATAATTAGACTTGAATCGATTATCACAAAATTTATGGGTGAAACATCTGCAAAACTTCGAATGGTTTTTGATTCCTTACAAAAACACCGGGGTGTTTACCTTTTTGATGAATTCGATTCAATTGGCGCAATGAGAGCTTCAAGCAATGATGTTGGAGAAATACGACGTGTACTTAATAGTTTTTTGCAATTCATTGATCATGATTGTTCAAACAGTATGATTTTAGCTGCAACAAATCATCCAAACATGCTGGATTACGCATTGTTTAGGAGATTTGATGATGTGATCGAATACTCGCTTCCTGATAAAATGCAGATTTCCGAGCTTATTCAGAATAAATTAGCCGGTTTTGTTGTTAATGATATTGATTATTCCGTTTTGGCTCAAAATGCGAAGGATCTTAGTTTTGCTGAAATAACACGAGCCTGCGAAGATGCGATAAAAGAGATGATTATTTCAAAAAAAGAATTTGTAACAGAACAGATGGTTAAACAGATGCTTCATGAAAGAATCCGCTATCAAACTTAATCAGGTATTGTGGTTTTGGTGTTCCTGATATTATTTCTCCGCAGCACCCACAATCTCCATCAACTTCCCATAACTCTTCACAACATCATATCTTACATTCTTATGTGCAATTTTCTTATTAATCTCAAAAAAGAAACGCCGGGCACACTCGATTTTTGTAAGTTCTATCTGCTTTAGGTCCATGGAGGACATAGAGCCCTTTGTTTCAGCCACAAAATAGATATGTTTTACCGTACCTTCTTTGAATGAAATAGCCCAGTCCGGGTTATAATCACCAACTGGAGTAGGTATAAAGAATCCGCGAGGTAATTTCGCATAAACAACTACTTCGGTGCTGGTGTCCAGTTCTTCAACAAAGGTACGTTCGATTTTTGAATCTGTGACTACATAATCATAAATATGTTTCTTTAGTTTTGATCCGGCTTTGCTGAAATCCTGTCTTGCTTGATTATCTGTAAAAATTGCATTATCAAAAGTATCGGCAATAGCGTCGTAGCTGAGATGTTCAATGACCATCGTTGCTTTCTGCTCATTTATAATTCTTGACGCCTCAGCAATAAAACTTTCCGGGTTTTGTTTGAACTGGCCAAAAACAACCGCATCTATTCCAGTAAGAATTGATGATACGGTTTTTCGCGTAAGCTTCACATTTTCACAGATTTTTCCTATAAGATCATATGGCACTGCAGAATGAACTGATTTTTTTTCGTACTCCGTTTTATTGGTTCGCACCTGAAAACTGGAACCAGATGTCATTTCATCATAATCGATAGAATCTTTCTGGTTACCTTCAATGATGGTATACATCAATGGGGTAACGCGAAGATCTTTATCAAGAGCTTTTATACACTTTTTGATAAGTTCACTGCTGTCAAAATGAACACTGTATACTGCTTTTTTATTAATTCGGTTCCACAGTTCTTTAAACTCTTCTTTATTAAAATTATCATTAAGCAGATTCATTTTTATGTCGCGATCATTTTCAATATCTGGAAGTTTTGCTTCTGAATATACTGAATCGATTAATTGATAAATCTGCTCTGAATATTCATGGAGCTCTGCTGGCAGCGGCGCAAGAGTGCCATCCCTGAGAGCATCAAAGTAGTTATTATTGATATGATCAAAATCATCGGTATAATCGTTTTTAAGCAGATACTTATAGATCTGTTTTGCCATAACAGCATCAACTTCAAGAAATCCCTTTTCAGTTACCAGTTGTTTCCCTTTAAAGTAATCTTCATTGGCAAAACGCGGGCGTTCCGAAAGAGATTCACTGATATCACGCTGAAGACCGGCAACAAAATCTTTATAACTTTCACTGGCAACAACGGTGAGAATATTGGTCTGATGGACCGTTGCCGGGTTATCCTGGCGTTCACCAAAGCGGTTAACGGCAATACGAAGACCACGACCAACTTCCTGACGGCGGGAGATGGTGTTATCACTATGCTTGAGAGTGCAAATTACAAAAACATTGGGGTTATCCCAGCCCTCCCGAAGGGCCGAATGTGAGAATATAAACCTCACCGGTTCTTCAAATGAAAGCAGACGTTCTTTATCTTTTAAAATAAGATCGTATGCATCAACATCATCGGTTTCTGTTGATCTGGCAGCAGTTGATGGATCAATCATGCGTTTTGATTTCTTATCAATAGAGAAATATCCGTTATGCGTTTTTGGTGGATCAATTCCATCCAGATATGTTTTGTATTCAGGTTTATCAATAAGGCCAAGTTCATTTAATACATCTATATACTCTTCCTCAAAAATTCTTGCGTATTCACCCTTCTCCTCTTCATCTTTATTATAAACGCGGTATTTGGCTACTTCATCGATGAAGAATAGGGTTAAGACTTTGATCCCCTGGTTAAAAAGTACTTGTTCCTTCTCGAAGTGAGCCTTAATTGCCTCACGTATTTGAATCCTTCGCAAAGTAGATTCAGTTACATCACCAGTTGCCTCACCAGCGTAGATTTCTTTACCATTGGTGAATGTCACCGTATCCGTTATTGCATTAATATCCGATATTACAAAGCCACGATATTGATCAAGTCCTCCGGAGAGATCGAACAGATTATCTCCTTTAGAAAATTTCCGTAGTTTTCGTACAATCCCATTGTTTTGCTTTATCTCAAATTCAACACGGGCAACCGGTGCAACTTTTGAAATTTCGATTGACTCCAGATAGAGATATGCATTTGTTCCACTCAGCCCTTTAACAGAAATACCCCTGACAGCAATTTTTTTCACCAGTTTCTGATTATAAGCATCAAGAGCATCCAAACGGTGAACCTTATTGTGGGTGGTTTTATGTGTTGCTGAATACCGGAGTATCATGAGTGGATTGAATTCAACCAGTGATTCCAATGTTTTTCCACCCTCCATTTTTTGGGGTTCATCCAGAATTAGAATCGGATGGTTTGCTTTTATTATGTTAATTGGTTTACGACTCTGAAACTCATCCAGACCCACCATTTCAGTACTGCCATCGGGCCTTTTGCGAGGAGTTCCATAGATTCTTCTTGCATCTGCCCCTCTAGCATTAAATGCCTGCACATTGATGATCATGACATTTATGCCACCATCAGATGAAAAGCTTTCAAGATTGTGGAGTTGCTTTGAGTTGTAAATGAAAAACTTCGCTTGTTTACTGTAGGCTTCCTGAAAGTGTTCCTGTGTGATCTGCAGCGATTTCTTAACACCTTCACGAATAGCGATACTGGGCACTACGATAATGAATTTGCTCCACCCGTAACGGCGATTCAGCTCAAAGATCGTTTTGGTGTACACATAGGTTTTACCGGTGCCGGTTTCCATTTCAATATCGAGATTAATTGAGCTGATTTTACTTTTTACTAAAGAGTTACTGACTGGCAGGTTCTGGCGGCGTTGAACATTCTGAATATTTTCCAGAAGTTGCATTTCTGAAATCACAATGTTTTCATTTTTAAAACCCAGTCCTGTCGTATCTGTTTTCAACTGCATTGCTTTACCCGGATCAATACGGTACTGAATCCCTGAAGTATCAGGCTGCCCTTTGAAGCAATCTGCAACAGCTTCAACTGCAATTGTTTGATATGCCTGTTGTTTGAACTTTATTTTCATTTTATCTCTCTGTTTTTAACCACGGAATAAACCGGAAAAATTTAACCACAGAATTACAGAATTATAGAACCACAGAACACACAGAACACACTGAATTGGAAATTGGTCAGACAGTGTCTACCTAATCTTTTTTCTGTGTCTTCTGTGTTTTCTGTGGTTACTCTTCTTCTATTCTTCATATTGTCTTTACATCTGTATGAGGACTCATGAGCTTGAATATCTGCTCAACATTGATTTTCACACCATCGGATTTAAATCCGCTATCACGAAATACCACACGGAGCGGCTCTTTTTTTGCCAGTTCTTTACAGAAATCTTCAGTTATTTCACCATCACAGACAAAACAGGCTGCAAGGGCATTGTCGTCTACAAAAAAGACTTCAAGACCGTTTATTGTTTCTTTAGAAATTGGATAAGAAAGACCAACGCCCCAATCAAGTAGAACTTGAAAGAGAAGGTCTTCAGGAGTGCGGTCGGGTTTGATATTATCTGCCATTTCAAATAGGTCACCCTGCTTAACTGCATCGGGGTTATAGTAGATATCTGCCATGTTGGATGAGTCTATTTTCAGGACGCGAAAGCCGATGTCGGGAAGAGGTTTAACCACAGAACACTCAGAATACACAGAAAAAGAGTTATTAAACCATCATAATTTTGTGTGTTCAGTGTTTTCTGTGGTTTAATTTTTTTATCCGTCGGATATTAACCACAGAACATTCAGAATACACAGAAAAAGAGTTAATTAAGCCATCTTAATTTTGTGTGTTCTGTGTATTCTGTGGTTTAAATTTTCCTATTCCTCTTCCCTTATTACTAGAAATGTAATAAGTTCAAAGTCATCGAGTCCAACAATAGTATTCTGAAGTGCAGTCGTGGTCGTACCAGAGAAAAGGCTGTCGATATCTTTCTCTTCTTTTGCTTTAATCAAAGAACTGATAGCCTGGTTCAGTAAATTGCTATATCGTACCATGTTGCGACCGTCCATTGTCTCCTCATTGAATTTCGAACAGACCGGATGAACTGGTTCAAATAACCCTTTGCAGCTTGTTCTTGCGAGATCCAGCAGCCTTTTTACATCTGTATAATTATTGACAATGTTACCATTGGAATCAATATATATCAGATAATACGGGTGCAATCTGTTATGAAGATTTACACCAACACTGGCATCCCTGTTCCTCAAGGTAAAAATCACTCCAGGTACAAGCCCTATTTCAGGTCGAGCTGGAACAACTGCATGCATCCCGCTCGGTACGCCTGCCAGATCTCCATTTTCCTTTATATAGCCTAAAAGATCCATTCTGAAATCATTAAGGCCAAGATCTGTTATATTAACACCTGTTTTCAAGTCTTCAAGTTCTATTACCTCTTCCTGAAGACGACGCAGTTGTTCTTTTCTATATGAAATATCTGTTGCCCGGCCTGAAAGGACATTGTCATCCCCCGTTGCAGTCACATCTACAATGACCATCCTGTTTTCCACACGTTCCTTAAGATTGATATATTCATCAAGAGAGATATCGGGCCAATAATTGACAAGCTGGACAACATCGTTGGTAGAACCAATACGATCAATACGACCAAACCGCTGGATAATCCGTACCGGATTCCAGTGAATATCATAGTTAATCAGATAGTCACAATCCTGAAGGTTTTGACCTTCGGAAATACAGTCTGTTGCAATCAGGATATCAATTTCACCTTTTTCCTGGGGCATAATAAGAGCTTTTTCCTTGGATCGAGGTGAAAACATGGTTAGAATCTGTTGAAAATCGTATCCTTTTTTGAGCGTATTTTTAGGGATATCTTTACCGGTTACCCTGCCTGAATGTACAGCGCATTCTTTGAGTAAGAATTCAGACAGATTTGCATAGAGATAGTTCGCAGTATCTGCAAAAGCAGTAAATACAATTACCTTTTTGTTGTTGTTATTTATAGGAGCCTTGATTTTAGATACAGCATGCTGTATAAGATGCTGCAGCTTTGCATCATCTGGCGGGGTTATTTTTTCCATCTCATTCAGAAGGTCCTCAATAATTAACTGGTCTGATGTAAGATCATGTTCCCATGATGGAAGATCCATGTCAGCAAGGTTTACTTGAACCTTACCACCAATGGAATCATCAGTAAGGCCACTCAGTTCATCATCTTCATCTTCGAGATCTGCAAGATTTTCTGTCCAGTCACTAATAGAAGTTGTTCTGCCATTTGCTTTAAATGCAGCTATTTTTTTCAGCATTGACTCGTGAGTATCATATAGAGCTTTAAGAGTCAGACGAAAAGATTCAACTGAACTTTCGAGTCGTTTAAGCAGATTCGTCGTCATAAGAGATTGAAGACTCTTTTCACGATCTGCCTGACGAAGCTTACCACGACCACCATCAACAGTAGTATCATACATTTCTTCATATTTTACCAGACGGCTTGGAAGGATATAGCTTACAGGAGCATATACTGAGAGGCTAAGTTTGGATAATTGTTCATATATTTCATCGAAAGTCATTGCATCACTAAGCATAGTCAATGGACATCGAAATGCAAGTGGTTTTTTACGTATAGGGAACTTTCCAATATTCTTTGTATTATAGAACGTTTCTATATGCTTTCGTGAACGTGCAATAGTAACAGAGTCAAGCAATTCAAAGAAATCAAAATCCAGCGTTTCAAGAATAGCTGAAGCGATACGCTCTTCTGGAGGAAGTTTGGACCAGCTATTAAAAGCTGCCTGTGCATTTCTGAAAATATCTTTTATGGTACGATTCGTTTTAAGCTTGCTGGTGAGATTTTCGGAATTTCCTTCATAAGCCAGTGCCAGTTGATTTTTCAGGTCATTAAACCGGTTGTTCACCGGTGTTGCAGACAGCATAAGGACTTTTGTTTTTACACCACCACGGATAACTTTATTCATCAGTTTCTGGTAGCGTGTTTCTCTATCTTTAAAAGCGTCATTATTACGGAAATTATGTGATTCATCGATTACAACCAGGTCATAATTGTTCCAATTTATCCGGTCAAGCCTTGTCCCGAACGATTCACCTGTTGTACGCTGCAGATCTGTATGGCAGAGAACATCATAATTGAACCGGTCACCAATCAGTATGTTGGTAACAAGATTCCGGTTGTAATTTAACCAGTTATCTGCCAACTTTTTTGGGCACAAAACCAGAACTGAACGATTTCTCAATTCATAGTATTTGATTACTGCCAGTGCAGTGAATGTTTTTCCAAGTCCTACGCTATCTGCAAGTATACAACCATTAAATTTTTCAAGCTTATTAATAATGCCAGTTGCTGCATCTTTCTGAAAATTGTAGAGTTTTTTCCAGATGACACTTTCCTGATACCCAGTCCTGTCATTTGGCAGGACATCTTCATTGAGATCTTCCAGAAATTCATTAAAAATGTTGTAAAGCATCAAAAAATATATTTTTTCCGGAGAGTTCTCCTGGTAGACCGATTCTATATGAGTTATGATATTTTCAGTAACTTCCTGAAGTTTGGTTTCATCGTTCCAGATCTGGTCAAATAGATTCATGTAAGATAAAGCCATCGGTGCTTCATCTAATTTATTGATAAAATTAGAAATGGCATTTCCATTCTGATAGCCTAAATCAACAGCAGTAAAACCATGCAGAGGTATATAAGCGGTGTGTTTCTGTGGGTCTTTAATGCATGCGAATTGTTGCATTGGAGAGCTTGTGGAGTTGGATCTGAATGTGGCTTTTTTGCGAATCCAGTCTGCACACTCTTTTGCAATGGCTTTCTGGGTTAGTTTATTACGCAACTGGATCTCAAACTCGTTGCCATAGAGTTCTTTTTCCCGTTGTTGCTTTGGAATGTAAAATTCACGATGTTCTTTTTTAAGTTTATCGGTTACTTCTGTAGTAATAAAGGTAGGAGATGTAAAAATGAACTCTAATGATTCAATTTTTTCTAACTCTTTTTTAAGCGCTTCGAAAGCGTATATGGAAAAACAAGATGCGGCAATTTTGAGACGTGTACCTTTAATGAATGTCTTTTTTAGGTCATCACCCCAGAGGAGGTTAACATTATCGATAATTTCCATGTCAGACTCGCGAAAAAGAGAAAAATGAAAAAGAGATTAATTCGTTAAAGTATGTCAATCTGTTTCTTTATAGCTTTAACAATAATTGTATCCTAATTAATCATACAATCCTAATATTTAATATACATTTTTATAGCAATCGTTATTGCATTCAATATCAGTTGTTAAAAGCACATTTCTTGGTTCTGACTCCAACTCTTGAAGCACAGGCTCCAGCTTGTTTTGCGGTAATCCATTACTCAAGGCAAATTCTACATTTGTGCTCGTTTAAAGTGTCCGGTTTTCTGTAGAAATGCAGGAAAAAACAGAGTAGTTGAATTGAAGATTACAAAGACAAAAAAGGCCCAGAACCGTTTATTTTAGCGTTCTGAGCCTATTTTTTTAATACACCATGGAGGACTCGAACCTCCGCCCCAGTGATTAAGAGTCAGTGGGTAAAAATGCAAATTACTATCTAATTTCTATATATCAAAGACTTACAACTACTAGTCCTGCAAATGCCGCAAAATATGGCAATCTATGGCATAAACATGTGTGAATTCATGAGTGCGAGTAAAAACCTGATCTCATTCTGAGCATGAGACATATTATTACCCACACCACAAAGTGGGCTATGAAATGTCTCAAAATAACTCCATTGATCTATAAAAAATGCACCTGTTGGATTATTAAACAAAATAACATGTACATTATTATAGTAACGTTATATTTTATATAGTAACATTAGCTATGTTACTATATATTTTATTAAGTTACCATAATTAAGAACAGCATGATAAATAATAAGTTAACAGAATACATCGAAGCTATTTTAGATATAAAAATTGAGCTTATCCCTCTCAAAAAGAAGAGTAACTTACCACTCTTTTTACGTACCGGATATGAGTTGTATACCTGCAATATCTTTAATCATACTTTTTTGTTTGCTCAGGTTCCTATAAATAACGATACTAAGCCTGCTCAATTTAAAAAACATTTGGAATTATTGAAACAACATACGGGCCTGTATACCATTTTAGTTCTTAGAACAATTAATCCATTTTTAAGGAAAAAACTGATTGAGTACAAAATCTCCTTCATAGTTCCAGGTACCCAGATGTTTTTGCCCTTACTTATGATTGATTTGAGGGAACATTTTTCAATGGCCAGCAAAAAACCACGTAAGCTAAGCCCGACAGCGCAGTTAATGGTACTATATAACATGCTTAAAGGTTTGGAATTCCCTGTAACTCCGGTAAGCCTTGCAAAACTGTTCAATCGCACTAAAATGACTATGTCCAGAGTAGTAGATGAATTGGAAAACATTGGGATCTGCAGAGTTGAACAGAGTGGCAAAAACCGCCTTGTATGGTTAGAATCCCAAGGTCGGGAGCTTTGGGGAAAAGTTAATCAGTTTATGAGATCACCGGTTAAAAAAAAGGTTTACATCCGATTTTTACAGGAATCAATAACGACCGAACTTCCCCAGGCAGGTATATCTGCCTTATCTGAAAGGACATTGTTATCCTCAGGTGTTATGCCCGTTTATGCAACCGGTAAAGAATACTATACCGTTTTAAAAGAACAAAAAAGAATAAAAATCGTTGAAAATTCATTCGAAGCACAGGCTCAGTTAGAGATTTGGTACTATAATCCAGAAATATTTGGTAAACAAAACGTAGTGGATGACCTTTCCCTGTTTTTGTCATTGAGAGAAGATACTGATGAACGTGTACAAATCGCACTTAGCGAGTTGTTGGAGAAATTCAAATGGAGCAGATAACAGGACTGGACATATTTAAAAATCATTTTATCGAACATAAGCATAAATATGTCCTTATTGGTGGTAGTGCATGTTATTTAAACCTTCAGGAACAGGGATTAGGCTTTGGGAGAACAACCAAAGATCTGGATATTGTGCTTTTACTCGATGTAGATCGAGTTGACGCAGAATTTACAAACGCATTATGGCAGTTTGTTGAAATAGGTGAGTATAAAATTAAACAGAGATCTGGCAAACCAGTTTTTTACCGTTTTGAAAACCCGCAAAATAAAACATTTCCAGCAATGATTGAATTGTTCTCCCGAAAACTGGAATCTCTAACGCTTCATGGTGATTCAGTTTGCACCCCGATACCGGCCGAAGATGAATTATCCAGCTTGTCTGCAATTCTTCTCAATAACGATTACTACAATCTTATTACAGATAATTGCAAAACCGTTAATGATATCCAGATTTTTGAAAACGAAACCCGTATTAAAAATACACCATGAAGGACTCGAACCTCCGACCCACTGATTAATCCCGACTTCACGTCGGGATACCAACTGAGCTATTGTTATTGGCATTGTAATTATTGATTAAAGTTAGAATCATTTTCCGTG
>JAAYEB010000470.1 GCA_012728995.1 Fibrobacter sp.
CCCTTCCTACAGTAATTGAGATGGATACAGCAAACATTGCAGATCGATTTGACTATCTGGAGGCATTGGAGAATATGTTGTGCAGAGACAATGCACCTGAACGTATAAATCTCTGTTACCAGAATCTGGCATTTGTTACAGATTCAAAATAAACGAAAGATCAAAGGTGCCGGTAACTGAATAAATATTTACATGGCTACGCGGAGGTAAAAAATGGAAGATAATGTATTTGTAGGGCTCGATATAGGAACAACAAAAATTGCTTGTATAATTTCAGAACTTGATTCTAACGGAGAACTTAAAATAGTTGGAGTTGGAGTCAGTTCGTCCGACGGACTCAGAAAAGGTGTAGTTGTCAATATAGATAAAACAGTACGGTCGATACAGAAAGCAGTAGAAGAAGCCGAGTTAATGGCTGGTGTTGACGTAGAATCGGTATGGGTCGGGATTGCCGGTGATCATATCAGGGCAATCAACAGCAGGGGAGTTGTTGCCATATCACGTGAAGACAATGAAATTACGGAACTGGATGTGCTTAGAGCAATAGATGCAGCCAAGGCTGTTTCGATTCCCATGGACCGGGAAATTCTACATGTGATTCCACAGGAATTTGTAGTTGACGATCAAAAGGGGATAAAGGATCCGATTGGAATGTGCGGAGTCCGTCTTGAAACACAGGTTCATATTATAACAGGAGCTGTTACCAGTGCACAAAATATATACAGAAGTGTTGATAAGGCCGGGCTTAAGGTAATTGATCTTGTGCTTGAGCCACTTGCTTCATGCTATTCTGTTCTTGAAAAAGATGAAAAAGAGCTGGGTGTCGCTCTGGTTGATATGGGAGGTGGGACCACGGATATTGCTATTTACTTTGATGAAAGCATTCGTCATACAGCAGTGGTCGGACTTGGTGGAAAAAATGTTACAAGTGATATTGCTATCGGGATTCGTACACCGATTGAACGGGCAGAGGAGATTAAAAAACAATATGGATGTGCCTATTCACCTCTGGTAAAGGGGAATGAATATATCAGCGTTCCAGGGGTAGGAGGGCGTGAACAGAGAGAGGTTTCCAAGGCTGTACTTTCATCTATTGTAGAACCGAGGCTGGAAGAGATTTTATCATTGGCCCTTAGAGAAATAAAACGAACCGAATATGCTGATATGCTCGGAGCTGGTGTCGTATTGACTGGTGGTGGAGCACTTATGGACGGGATTCAGGAACTTGCAGAAAAGGTTTTTGAGATGCCTGTAAAGCTTGGAATGCCTTTTGGGTTTGGCGGGCTTACTGAAGCTGCGCGTTCCCCAATCCACTCAACAGGAATCGGATTATGTATGTATGGAATGGAACAGAAACAAAGTCGTATAGGAAAAAAATCTATTGGAGAGGAAGATAATTTTAAACGTATCTTCGAAAGAATGAAATCGTGGGTAAAGGAATTTTTTTAAAAGCGAAAGTGAATAAATTAATTGAACATGAAAATATTAAATAACCAGCCTTGAGGGAGGAGCTTATGGTATTTACATTGGATGAAAACTTTGATACTGTGGCCAAGATGAAGGTAATTGGTGTTGGTGGCGCGGGTGGTAATGCAGTTAATCGAATGATTAACGCTGGATTGACAGGAGTCGAATTTGTATCTGTCAACACCGATGCAATGGCTTTGGATAATAACAGAGCTGCAAACAGAATACAGATTGGTGAGAAAATAACCAAAGGACTTGGTGCAGGAGCGAATCCTGAAGTTGGAAGGCTTGCCATGGAAGAAGACAGGGACAAAATAGCTTCATTCCTTGAGGGGTCTGACATGCTTTTTATTACTGCCGGAATGGGTGGTGGTACAGGTACTGGAGGATCTCCGGTTGTTGCAGAGATTGCACAGGAAATGGGAATTTTAACAGTTGCTATTGTCACAAAACCGTTTCTTTTCGAGGGGAAAGTGCGTGATCGTAATGCCAATAAAGGTATTGAAGATCTTCGGAAATCTGTAGATACAATTATCGTGATTCCGAATCAGAAGCTTCTTTCAATTGTTGAGCGGTCGACATCACTCATTGATGCATTCAAGACAGCCGATGATGTTCTTTATCAGGCTACAAAAGGAATCTCAGATCTGATATCTGTTCATGGTCTGGTGAATCTTGATTTTGCAGATGTTAAAACTATCATGAAGGGTATGGGAGATGCCCTTATGGGTACAGGGTTTGCAGAAGGTGAAAACCGTGCAGTTATGGCTGCTGATAGTGCAATACACAGTCCGCTTCTTGATGATATATCTATCACCGGAGCTCGTGGAATCCTTATCAATATCACTGGTGGCGAGGACATGACACTCTATGATGTAAGTGATGCTACACAAACTGTTTATGATGCAGTTGGTGAAGATTCTGAAACTAATATCATATTCGGTGCTGTAACTGACTCATCTATGAATGGAAAAATAAGGGTAACTGTTATTGCTACAGGTTTTAATGAAGAGAACCTGGAAAAAAGCAAAAAATCTACTGCTCCTAAAATGATGGTAAATCTTCCAGGACAGAAAAAACAACAGGATAAGGTTGAACAGTTGGCCATATCATTACCTTCAAAAAATCAGCAGGAAGAAAAGAAGGAAGAACAACATAAACCTGTGGAAAATCAGGAGCGCGTATCCGAAGAAGAATCAAGTAGCTGTGATCAGCAGATTGAAATTAAATCGGAAGACGGTTTGGATAACGCAGATGTATCTCAAATCAAGGTGCCTCCTTTCTTCAAAAAGGAAGCTATGCGCAAGGAAAGAGTTTTTGTTTCAAAAGGCAGTGTGTTGACGCAATACGAAGATGATATAGACGTACCGACATTTTTAAGGAAGCAAATGCAGTAAAGGGCAAAAAGTGCCCTTTTTCAAAAAAGTAATATGGTCAGACCTGTTAAAAAGGGAATTGAATCGTCAGATTAATTCTTGCGATTCAATTGCCTCGTATTATCGTGCATTGAATAATATAGGAGAATGTGAATGGATAAAGTAAAGATGGAATTGTTTAGCAAGGCAACAAGTATTCATAAAAAAATCTATCCATGTGCCCAGAAAACCGACTTTGAAGAGTGTTTTACAACAGATAACAACCAGGTTTATTTCTGGTATAATACAGAAGATCATAGCACACATGTGCTTAATGCAAAAATTACGAAAGAAAAGAAAAGGGTAAAAAAGCAGCCTTTATCCGGGAGGCCAGGTCATTGATCGACCACTGAGAATATGAACATGAATATGAGAAACTGTTTGGCCTGCTTTTTCTCCATAATTGATGACAAGGCGATATCCATTTTGATCGAGAGATTCATCTGCAATTAACTTTGTTATTGCTGAAAAAAGTTTGGATAAAAGTTCCATTTCTGAAGAGGGAATATTTTGAATACCTGCAAAATGTTTTTTTGGTATTGCCAGATAATGGACAGGAGCTTGTGGGCTGATATCTTTAATTATAACAGTAGATTCGTCTTCATACACACGCCGGGCAGGTATTTCATTGTTAATGATTTTACAAAATATACACTGGTCCATGCCTTGTTCTCCATTAAAGGGTAATATTATGGGTGCTTGTACTTTGAACCTGAAACCTGATTGGTTTGACTCTGGTTTAAATATACATTAATTAACACATGGATTTGTTGTTTTTATAAAACAAGGATGTTCGGGTTATGTTACATTACATGAAAAAGGCTGTAGTTTCAAAAGCGTTTTTTTTTTTTGCGTAATCCAATGGAATTACGGGATATAAGGCCTGTATGTATCATTAGAAATTATTTTTTAGTGGAGGGATAAAGCAGTTTTGGGTAAATTAAAAGAGCTGATAGACTGATTATGAAAAAATCATTACTATGGAATAGAAGTATTGTGTCGATTGCATGTATATCCAGGCTGTAACTATTTTTAAAACAATGAAAAACATAGCACAAAACCGAAAAGCTTTTCACGATTATGATATTCTGGAAAAATATGAGGCAGGAATTGCCTTAACCGGTTCTGAAGTAAAATCAATCAGGGCAGGGAAGGTATCTCTTTCAGACAGTTATGGACAATGTTTGAGGGGAGAAATCTTTTTAATCCATTTTCATATTACACCTTACGATAGAGTGGGAGTGTATGCTCCCGATCCTTACAGGAAACGGAAATTGTTACTCAGGAAACGTGAAATATTTCATCTCTGCAATGAAGTTGAAAGAAAGCAGCTGACAATCATTCCTCTTTCACTCTATTTTCAGAATCAATGGGTAAAGGTACAGATAGGGCTTTGCCGCGGTCGCAAGAAGTATGATAAGAGGCAAAAAATTGCTGATGCTGAATCAAAAAGAAGGATTTCTCAGATTATTGGAAGACGCAGATAAGATATGAGCAGAGTAAAAATTGTTTTCATTATCATGCTGTTTTTTGTGTTATCAGTTGATTCACAGGTTTTCCTGAAAAAGGATTCCTCTGGAAAGAAGGTTTCAGTTTTATCGGTTCAGATGGAATCTGTTACATTTGTTTCCATAACAGATATTTGTGAAAATATCGGATACAGATGGAGCTGGGACCGTAATATTCAGCAGCTTACATGTAAAAAAAACAAACGAAAGCTGGATTTTTTTCAGGATAACAGTTTTTTTATATTGGATTCTAAAGTTAAGCAGTTGCCTGTAGCTGCCATAAGGCATGGAGGAACACTTTTATTGCCCGTGAACTTAATTCCTGAACTGTTTAGCGAACAGGGAAGTGAGCTAAAATGGAATGCAGGAACAAGAACTATAGAATACAACAAATCAAAACACTCCATAATTTCTGCCTCATGCGAGAAAAAAAAGAATGGAGTGTTGCTGACTATAGAATTGGCAGATTCCATTCCTTTTGATTATACTTACTTTTATCCTAATCTGATTTTTAATTTTGTAAAAGGTACAGTTGATACACAGACCGTAAAAGATAACAATAGAGTTGGTATAGTTAAATCAATTTCATCGATTCAATACAAAAACTCCGCACAGGTATCGGTTATGCTCGCCAATCATATTGAAGAGCCTGTATTTGATTATGTGCAGGATACAAGAACCTTGATGATATCTATAAAACCGTTAAGTATTAAAAAAAAACCGGTAACATCACAAAAAACAATAAATAAAAGAAATATGGTAATCGTTATTGATCCGGGGCATGGGGGTAAAGATCCGGGTGCAATAGGAGCGAACGGTATTAAAGAGAAAGATATTGTACTCAATATTTCAGCACATCTGGCAGATTTGTTGAAAAAAAAGGATGATATTACGGTTTATTTAACGAGAGATACTGATGTTTTTATACCGTTGAGAGATCGTACCAAATTTGCCAATGAAAAAAAGGCGGATCTGTTTGTAAGTATTCATGCTAATGCGATATCAGGAAGTAAAACCAGAAAAGAGAGTACCCGAGGTTACAAATTTTATTTTCTTTCACAAGCTAAAAATGAAGAGGACAAGCTTGCTGCAATGCGCGAAAATGCTGTTATAGAACTTGAAGAGCAGCCGCAAAATTACAGTCATCTTCAAAATGTACTGATTGATCTTGCAGGTAATGAGTATCTGAAGGAGAGTCAGGATGTATGTATATTGCTCGATCAGAAATTCAATGCATCATTAAAAAGTATACCAAAACTTCATTTGGGAGTTGGACAAGCTAATTTCTGGGTGCTTAACGGGGCTTTTATGCCATCAGTTCTTGTGGAAACAGGGTTTATAACAAACTCTTCTGATCTGAAGCTCCTTGCAGATAAAAAATATCAGAAAAAAGTAGCCTCTGCTATCTGTGATGCTATTGTCAATTTCAAGAAAGAATATGAGATTGGTTATGAGTGATTCTCGTCCTATTGGGGTTTTTGATTCCGGCCTGGGAGGATTAACCGTTGTACGTGAGCTGTTCAGATTGATGCCGGGTGAACGTATTATTTATCTTGGAGACACTGCCAGGTGTCCTTATGGTGGACGTAGTGAAGAAACGATCCGGCTTTTCGGGATTGAGGATGCGCAGTTTCTTATGGACCAGGATATTAAAATGCTTATTGTTGCATGTAACACTGTATCCTCTGTTGCACTTGAGCATATAGAACAAAGAATGAAAGATATCCCTGTAATTGGTGTTGTTTTACCTGGTGCACGTGCAGCAGTACTCAGAACTGCCGAGCGGAAAATAGGGGTAATTGGTACTGTGGCAACTGTAAGAACTGGTTCGTATGCAAGGGCAATCGGAAAAATTGATCCTTCAATTAAAGTTTTTGGTAAAGCTTGTCCACTTTTTGTTCCTTTGGTTGAGGAGGGGATGACAGATAACGATATAACCCGTCTTGCCGCGCAGCATTATCTGTA
Organism: Fibrobacter sp.; assembly: GCA_012728995.1. Taxonomy (GTDB): domain Bacteria; phylum Fibrobacterota; class Chitinivibrionia; order Chitinivibrionales; family Chitinispirillaceae; genus JAAYEB01. The sequence continues at coordinate 6,356 of JAAYEB010000470.1, forward strand.
TGAAATGATTGATCTTGGGGTAGATTGTATTATTTTGGGTTGTACACACTATCCACTTCTAATGGAGGTGATTCAGGGAACTGTCGGAACCAGAATACAACTTCTCGACAGTGCTTTATGGACTGCTAAAGAGGCACAGGATATTTTAACAGCAATGAATGCCCTTTCTCCATACAATAATGGTGGATTGGAAGCCAGCAGGTTTCTGGTTACAGATTTAACGCTTCATTTTGAAGAACAGGCTGAAGCATTTCTTGGTAATACAATTCCGTCTATCGAAAGAATTTTACTGGAGGATCTTGTCCAATGAATTTTTTTCATCGAGCAGTATCTCAAACAAAAGTTTCTTTAATGGATTATAATTATAGAAATCCGTACCACCCGCCGCCCGTAAACTCTGTTTATTTGTAAAACATTAAATATTGCAGAACAGAGTTTTTGTTAATTTTTTTATAATCTATAAAATACGAAAAACTATTAACTTAAGGAGAATACATGTCAGGTCATTCAAAATGGGCGACAATTAAAAGGTCTAAAGGAAAAGCAGATGCTGCGCGTGGAAAGCTGTTCAATCGATTGATAAGGGAAATTTCCATTGCTGCAAGAATGGGTGGTGGTGATGTTGATGCAAATCCCAGGTTAAGGGCGGCTGTTTCCAGTGCCAGAGCTGCAAATATGCCAAATAAAAATGTCGAATCCGCGATTCTTAAAGGAACAGGTCAACTCGAGGGCGTAAATTACGAAGAAATTACATTTGAAGGTTATGGTCCTGGAGGGATCGCTGTGATTATTGAATGTATGACTGATAACCGTAACAGGACTGTAGCTGAGGTTCGTCATGTGTTATCAAAACATGGCGGTAACCTCGGGCAGACAAATTCGGTTGCGTGGATGTTCAAGTCCAAAGGGATTCTCAGGGTACCCAAAGGCAGCTTGGATGAAGATACATTGATGGAAATTGTCCTTGAGGCAGGTGCCGATGATATGGTTCTTGATGGAGGGGAGTTTGAGATTACAACTTCACCCGAAACTTTTGAGGATGTGAGATCTGCGCTTGAAAAAGCTTCAATACCAACCGTTTCTGCGGAACTGAGTAAAATTCCTGAAAATTCTGTAAAAGTAGATGCTGACAATGCAACCAAAGTATTAAAACTGATGGATGCACTTGATGATCTTGATGATACTCAGCACGTTTATTCTAATTTTGATATTTCCGATGAAGACATGGAGAAGTTTCAGTAATGATTTTTTTTGGCATTGATCCCGGAACTGCCGTTACAGGTTATGGAGTGATAAAGTCTGTAAATAATTCAGTGACATGGCTCGATTCAGGGGTGATTAATACACGCCCCGATTCTCCTCTTGCGGAGCGTCTGGAACTTATTTACAGTTCACTTAAAAAAAAAATGGGTGAATTCAGTCCGGATCGTGTTTCAATCGAAGAAGCTTTTTATGGGAAAAATATACACACTACTCTTGTGCTTGGACATGCCCGTGGTGCGGCGATGCTTGCGGCTGTAAAATCTGGCGCAATGGTGAGCGAATATTCTCCCCGTGAGGTGAAAAAAGCAGTTTCCGGTAATGGAAATGCATCAAAGGATCAGGTAAAATATATGGTTAAAATGATTCTGTCTGTGCCTGAAACTAATATGAAAACAGATGCATTTGATGCCCTTGGGCTGGCATTGTGTGATTTTTATCATACCGGACGGTCTGTCCAGATTAATAGATAACAGGTTGGGTTATGATTGATTATATTCGTGGAGTACTTACAGATAAAGAGGTGACCAGGGTTTCCGTTGAAACCAGCGGAGTCGGTTTTGACATTAATATTCCACTGTCTACTTATGAAAAACTGGGAGAAACCGGTGCCGAAACTGTATTATATATTCACAATCATATTCGTGAAGATGCGCATAAATTGTACGGTTTCTTTTCACGTCAGGAACGTGAGATGTTTCGTCATTTAATCAGTATTTCAAAAATCGGTCCTAAAGCAGGATTAAGTGTTTTGTCCGGTATTACAATAGATGATTTGATCAGAAGTATCAATACATCAGATCCTTCCCGTCTTGAGAAAATCCCGGGTGTAGGCGTAAAGACAGCCCAGCGTCTGGTACTTGAACTGAAAGGAAAACTGGGCAGAAACTCTTTTACACCAAAACCTGCTAAAGCGATAAAAAACGGTGATACAGTATCTGATTTTTGTAGTAGTTCTGTTCGTGACGAAGCATTTGCTGCTATGGTTTCATTAGGGTATAATGAAAAGCAGGTTATACGTGCTTTGAGCAGAGTAGATCAGATTTTAGAAAAAGATGCCCAGGTTGAGGACTGGATAAAAAATGCGCTGCAGGTGATATGAAAAATAAAAGCGAATTTATTAAAAAAATCCAGAATGGTTATTCATGCAGAAACCTTTCCTTGACTGGTTTTGATTTGTCACATTCAAATCTGTGCGGAGCAGATTTCCGTGGTGCAGATCTTTCCGATGCTAATTTCAGTTATTGTAATCTCAGTGGGGCAAAATTCCAGAACAGCAATTTGCGAAATGCAAATTTTTCACATGCAATAATTGCCGGAGCTACAATGGTTATTGCACGTATAAGTGGAATTCCTATCGGTAATGTAAATCATACATATTTCCGGTCTGCAGCACTCGCCGGTGCAGATTTTTCACTTTCAAAACTTGAGAAAGCTGATTTTGTTGATTCTGAACTTCAGAACTGCATTTTTGAAGGCGCATTTATAAGAGAATGTGAGTTTGGGAGAACCCGTCTGGGAAAAACAAATTTTACAAATTGTGAAATTCAGAACTGCGATATGTCGAATATCTCGGCACACATGTTATCTGCATCAAAATGCAGCTTTCTTAATTGTGCCTTCCCTTCAGCGGATCTTACAGAAACCGATTTTATAAATTGTGAGTTTAACAATTGCCAGCTCAGTAGCGCCATGCTTGTTGATTCAAAATTCAGACATGTACGGTTAACAGATTGTGATTTTACAAGTGTATATGGGGTAAGGATGGAGATGGTGTGTAATCACCTGATGGGTGTGGTGTTCAACAAAGCTACTTTGGAGCATTCACACTGGGAAGATTGTAATATTTATCAGAGTACATTTAAAGAAGCTGTTCTTTCTGGTGCAACGATCCGTGGCACATCCGGAAGTTCCGATTTCCGTGGGTGTATCGGATTAATCAGAAATGACGGAGAATAACAGATGCAGAATAAGGATCGGATTATTACTGGGGAACAGTTAAGTGATGATGACAAAATGGATGCAGGTTTACGTCCGTTACAGTTTTGTGATTTTGTGGGCCAGGAAACAATAAAAGAGAACCTTTCTGTATTTGTAGAAGCTGCAAAGCGCAGGGGTGAAGCTCTGGATCATATTCTTTTTTGCGGACCTCCCGGACTTGGCAAAACCACTCTGTCACGTATTTTAGCAAATGCACTTGGTGTAGGTATACAGACTACGTCTGGTCCTGTATTGGAAAAAAAGGGAGATCTTGCCGGTAATCTGACAAATCTTGAAGAAAGACAGATCCTTTTTATTGATGAAATCCACAGGTTAAACAGAGTAGTAGAAGAAGCATTATATCCGGCAATGGAGGATTTTGTTTTTGATATCATGATTGGGGATGGACCTGCAGCACGATCAATCCAACTCAATCTGAAACCTTTTACTCTCGTAGGCGCAACTACAAGAGCCGGTATGTTAACTTCACCAATGCATGCAAGATTCGGTTATGTATGCAGACTGGATTATTATAATCCAAAGGAATTGCAGAAAATCGTTCTGCGATCGGCAAAAATACTTGATGTAGAAATAGAATCGGATGCAGCACTGGAACTTGGGAAGCGGGCAAGAGGAACTCCAAGGGTTGCAAACCGTTTGTTAAGGCGATGCAGAGATGTTGCAGACATTAAAGGTGATGGACGGATTACCAGGCTAATTGTCGATAAAACACTTGATATGCTTGGTGTTGATCCGTGTGGTCTGGATGAGATGGATAGAAAAATATTAACCTCTTTGATTGAGCATTACAATGGTGGACCTGTTGGGATAAATACATTGTCTGTTGTGGTGGGAGAGGAACCGGATACTATCGAAGAGGTTTATGAGCCATTTCTGATTCAATCCGGCTTTTTGAAAAGAACTCCTCGTGGAAGGGAAGTAACAATGAAAACGTACCAATATTTTAATTTACTTCCTCCAAAAAATCAATTTTCACAACAGAACCTTTTTGACAAGCCTGGTGATAATGTGCATTAAAATGGCAATAAAATTGCCCGTTAAAAGGAGTATTGATGAATTGGGTTGAAGTTGGAAGATTTTTAATTATTGCTGGAACTGTAATTCTTTTTATTGGTGTGGTATTTTTGCTTTCTGACAAACTTCCCCTGGGACGTCTTCCTGGTGATCTGCAGTTTGGAAGCGGACGGTTTAAAATATACATACCGATTGCAACTTCTATAATTATAAGTATCATTCTGACACTTATATTGAATTTCTTCACAAAAAGATGACCACATATGCAATTAAAACGGCTGGCAATTACTGTAAAGGGTAGAGTTCAGGGTGTCGGTTTCAGGTATTTTACAGAAATGCAGGCTCGTATTTATGAGATTACCGGGTGGGTTTGTAACACTGTTGACGGTGGAGTAGAAATTGAAGCCCAGGGTGAAGTTTCCAAACTGGAACTTTTTCTGGAAAAGGTAGGTGAAGGGCCTGCTTTATCCCAGGTTACTGATATACAGTTCAAAGATATACCTGTTCTTGAAACAGAACGGAATTTTGATATCAGATACTGCTCTTAAATGCTTACTATTAACCTTCGTAATCAGATTCAGGTTTTATTCTGGTCGTAAAATGCTCGGACCATTCAGAGTAGTGTTGTGTAGAATAAGTTGAATCATAACACATTCGTTGTACACGCACAGTAATTCCAGAAAGATTAAGGAATCAGTGGTATCCCAAATATATTTATTCTGGAAAATGTATACACCAAGACACATTCTGTGGGATGGGACGAACTATTTTTATCTGCTTGAAAAATTAAAAAAACAGATAAAACCATTCTCATTTTTAATTCAAAACCTGCTTATAAAGAGATGAATTTTTAGAAAAAAGAGATTGAATTTGATTTGCAGTGATAGTTTAATTATAATAAGAATAGTTTTTGTTGAACAGCAGTTCCACAATTAGTGGGATGTAGTACAACGAAATAAGGCGCGCTATTATCTTTTTTGTTATAATAATCCAGGTACAGGGGGTAAGTTGTTTTAAATCTTGTTATTTGGTAATGCATCAGATTTAACTAATACGCAATGGAAAAACAGATAATGCGCAACATCTATGAATATTTTGAGTATCGGGATTATCTAAAAGATCATTACCATTTTAATAAAAGTCGGCATAAATTTTTTTCATTTCGTTATATAGCTCTTAAAACCGGTCTTGATGCATCATTTTATGTAAAAGTACTCAATAAGCAGAAGCATATTGCAGACAGGTCAATTGAAACGCTGGTGAATTTTCTTAAATTAAGTAAACGTCAGGGAGATTACTTTACAGCGTTGGTCCGGTTTAATAAGGAAAAAGATAGTGATCACAAGAAATTATATTTTGAAAAAATTGTTTCAATGCGTACTTCTCCAGCCAAAGTGCTCGAAAAGGATTACTACGATTATTTTTCTTCATGGTGGAATATTGCTATTCGCGAGGAATTGAATATTGTTCCACTTAATGATAATTATGCCCAAATTGCACAAAAAATTTTACCACCCCTGAAACCATCACAAGTAAAAGAATCTGTACGACTGTTAGAAAAACTTGGGTTAATTTGTCGTGATGAATCTGGTGTTTTCCGCCTTGCGGACGGGTTTTTAACAACTGATGGTGAAATAAAAACATCTGCGGTTAAATCATTTCAGAAAGAGGTTTGCAAACTGGGTATAGAAGCTTTAGACAGAGTATCAAAAGATAAAAGGGATATTTCAACATTAACAATAAGTACATCCTATCAATGTGTGGATATTATTCGTAAAAGACTGGCTGAGATCAGGCGTGAAATTCTGGAATTGGTACGTAATGAAGAAAATGCTGAAGAAGTTTTTCAGATAAATTTTCAAATCTTCCCATTAACATGTAATAGTAATTCGGAGTCTGAATAATGCGGCTGCTAATTGCTTTTATTACTATTACAGGTTTGTTTATCTGCGGATTCTTGTCATGTGTTTCTCAACCCGTTTCCGGTGGTTCCGGTACAGAAACTATTAATAGTTTTGTGTGTCTTTCTGATGGCAAACCGGCTAGAGGTGCATCTGTTGCAATCATTGATGCAAACGGATGGATTGACAGTGTTCAGAAAAATGTCTCACCTGTAATTACAAGTACTGTCACTGATTCTAATGGTTATTTTACATTGAATGTTCCCAAAAAGCGTACACTTAATATTCAGATCGATCACTCTGAGCAGGGCGTTTTTATACCGGATGTTTATTCCTTGTCAGTTTTTGATTATTCTTTTAAACTTAAGGAGTACGGATCATATAAAACCGCATTTAAAGAAAAACAACATCAGATTTCCCGGTTAAATTTGTCGGGGTCCGATTATACATCTTCAATTGGAGCTGAGGGAGATTTCTATTTTGAAAAGATCTCGCCAGGATTATTCTCAGTTATTGGAATAAAAAATGATGAAATATCAGATAGTTTAACCATGTGTGGAGCTGTATCTCTTGGTAGTGGAGAGAGTAAAATCGATTCATCATTAAACCCATCCCGGGACAGACTTCTTTTAGATAACTTTGAAGGTAAATTCGGATTAACTATTCCAGGAATGGTTTATCCGGAAATATACTGGTATGCTGTTTCCGATTTGGGACTTTTGTTCTGGAGTAATCCTTTCAATATCTGGAAATGGATTACTCATGAATATCCACTCGGAAAATC
>JAAYEB010000471.1 GCA_012728995.1 Fibrobacter sp.
TAATATTTATTAATTTCAAATTGTTTTTTAAATTAATTTATTTTTAATAATAAGATTAACCGGGTTTCGTACGTATGCCTGGGCATATCTTTGTAACTTGAACCTTAATTGGAGCAAATAATTAACCTGAACATGCCAGAACAGTATCACCTCACCCAGATTGACGCTATCGAGAGCAATGAGTGGTTTCAACACCCCAAAAAGGAGCACTTAATATCTCAAAAAAAAAGCGGAGAAATTAATTTCTCCGCTTTTATACATTAAACCCTCTCACGTGCTTTATATTCGGTATGTAGTAAATGATGAGATTTTTCTCCAAGCGGCTGGCCGAAATACTCTTCATAAATCTGCTTAATATGTGGGTTTTCATGAGATTTACGCAGTTCTTTGCCTTCATCTTCTTTGTAAATAGCCTCAATTCTTTTCTTACGCACCTCATCTGAAGTAAATCTTGGTTGTCCGCCTCCGCCTATACAGCCGCCCGGACATGTCATTACCTCAATAAAATGGTAAGAAACATCTTTGGCCTTAAGATGTTCAAGTATTGATCTGGCATTACTCAAACCATGTGCAACAGCTACCTTGAGAGTAACCCCTTCAAGAAAAGACCATTCCCTTACGGTTCCTTTGATTGTCAATGAAGCTTCCTTGACGCCATCAAGTCCTGCCAGGGGTTCCACATGAAGCTTATCGAAGGGGAGTTCTTTACCAGTAACAATTTCATAGGCTGTACGTAATGCAGCTTCCATCACTCCACCGGTATTTGCAAATATATCAGCAGCTCCGGATGACAATCCCAGCGGATGGTCCATTTCTTCATCCGGAAGCGATCTAAAATCAATACCGCTCTGCTGAATCATTCGGCCAAGTTCACGTGTTGTCAAAACCACATCAACATCCTGACCGCAACCGCAATCATCCATTTCAGATCGTTCTGCCTCAAATTTTTTTGCAGTACATGGCATAACTGAAACTACAAATATATCCTGAGGATTTTTGCCAAGTTTCTTTGCAAGATAAGATTTGGCAACAGCTCCAAACATCTGTTGAGGTGACTTGCATGTAGAAATGTTGGGTAAAAATTCAGGATAATAATACTCGGCAAATTTAACCCAGCCGGGAGAACAGCTTGTAAACATTGGCAAAGCAACCGGAACATCATCAACAAGAGCCTTTTTCAAACGTGTAAGAAGTTCTGTTCCTTCTTCCATTATAGTCAAATCTGCAGTAAAATTAGTATCAAACACCTTGTCAAAGCCCAATCTTCGCAAAGCTGAAACCATTTTACCCGTAACCAGTGTTCCCGGTTCATACCCGAAGCACTCACCAAGAGCAGCCCTTATAGCCGGTGCAGTCTGCACAATAACAGTTTTGTTATGATCCTCAAGAGCATCCCAGACCCTGCTGATATCGTTTCGCTCCACAATAGCCCCTACCGGACATACTGCAGCACACTGACCACATTGAACGCAGGCCACAGTATCAAGCGGCAATGCAAAAGCAGGCCCGATAACCGTATCAAAACCCCGGTATTGTGGAAACAGTGCTCCAACTGTCTGTATCTGATTACATACAGATACACACCTTCTGCATTTTATACATTTTCCATTGTCACGAACCAGCGCCGGCGTAGATTCATCACGAACAGCTTCAGTACGCTCGCCCTCGAATTTTACCGTTTCGATTCCAAGCTCATGTGCAAGTTCTCTAAGCTCACAGTCTTCATTGCGATTACAAGTCTGACAATTACCATCATGTTCAGATAATAATAATTCAACAACTGTACGACGCGCATCACGAACCCTTTTTGTATTTGTATATACTTTCATACCTTCAGTTGCAGGCATCACACATGATGCAGCAAGAGTCTTTGCACCCTCTATTTCAACCAGACAAACCCTGCATGCACCAATCGCCTGTATACCTTCCAGGTAACACAGTGACGGGATTTTAATTCCGATCTGCTTTGCAGCGTTCATAATTGTAGTTTCCTCGGGTACTGTTACGGAAACATTATTTATAGTCAATGTTGGCATAGATTCAAACTCCTTTTGCGGTTTGTGAAACAATGTTTTGCGGATCTTCTGTTATTTTTTTCCCGTAATCACATCGCAAGCACCTTTTGGCCTGTCTGACCGCTACGCTCTCATTCCATGGCAGTTCAACTTCATCAAAGTTATTTCTTCTTCTGTCAACAGCTACGAGATGCATTTTTTCGCGGGGATACGGTACCGGATCAGCATCAGGATCATACGAAGTGTGCACGACCTGTTCTTTTCGCCAGAAGGCATGTTTTTCGCCAGTCAGGAATTCATCAATTCCTACAGCTGCTTTTTCACCAGCAGCAACAGCCTGAATCACCGATGATGGTCCATTTACAGCGTCTCCGCCGGCAAATACCCATGGTACGGATGTTTGACCGGTTTTACGGTCTGCTGCGATTGTCTTTCCATCAATCAGGTCAAGTTCTATTCCATCAAACACTTCATCAAATCCGACCTTCTGACCTATTGCAGTAATAACCTGATCAGCTTCGATTGTAAAATTGTTATCACTTTCACCTTCAGGACGACGACGCCCTGATCGATCAAACTCACCCAAGGTCATATTACAACACAGAAGACCTGTAACCACATTCTCTTCCGTAATTACTTCAACCGGAGCAGAAAGAGTCTTAAGTACAACACCTTCCTGCTGCGCCTCTTCAATCTCCTCTGTATACGCAGGCATTTCTTCACGTGTGCGACGATACAGAATGGTAACTTCAGACGCACCAAGCCTTAGAGCTGTTCTTGCTGCGTCGACCGCAGCATTTCCGCCGCCAATTATCACCACTTTTTGTCCGACTTTAACCGATCCACGAAGATTATACTCTCTAAGGAAATCCAGTGCATCAACGACCCCGTCAGCATCTTCACCTTTAATTCCAAGCATGACCGGTTTCTGTGCTCCGACACCAATAAAAGCAGCATCATAACCATCATCTTTCAGACTTGCAAGAGTAAAATCTTTTCCCATCCGTTTACCTGTTTCAATATCGACACCCAGTCTCTCAATCATTCGAATTTCACGGGCAAGCACTTCTCTTGGCAATCGATAAGCAGGGATTGTCTGGACAAGCATCCCGCCTGGCCGCGGCTCAGCTTCAAATATTTTTGGTTTATATCCCAATCTTGCAAGAAAATATGCACATGACAACCCTGCAGGTCCTGCTCCTACAACTGCAATTTTTCTTGAAGCATTCTTTTCATTTTCAATTACCTCAGGTACCTGTATTGTTACTTCCTGATCTACCATGAATCTTTTTATTCCACGGATTGATACCGATTCATCAAGAGAAGCTCTACGACACTTGTCTTCACAAGTATGAAAACAGACCCGTGCACAGACTGCAGCAAATGGATTGCGTTCTCTGTGCAGTTGTAAAGCCTCCGCGTACCTTTTTTCTGCAACCAATGATACAAATCCCGGAACATCAACACCAGCCGGACAAGCACTCTGACAAGGTGCACGCACAAGTGACGGACATACGCCAGCTTCACAATGACGATCCCGGATATGAGATTCATATTCTTTTCGAAAATGACGTATTGTTGACAAGACCGGATTGGGAGCAGTCTGACCCAAACCACATAGTGCAGTATCCTTGGTAATTGTACCCAGCTCTATCAGTCTTTCGATATCCCCTTCCTGCCCTTTTCCTTCACAAATTCTGTTCAGGATTTCGAGCATTCGCTTTGTACCTACTCTGCATGGCACGCACTTTCCGCAAGACTCCTCCTGAACAAATTCCAGAAAGAAACGCGCAACATCCACCATACATGTATCTTCATCCATCACTATCAAACCACCAGAACCCATAATTGCACCCAGTTCGGCAAGTGATTCGTAATCAAGAGCTACATTCAAATGCTGCCTGGGTATACATCCACCAGATGGACCACCAATCTGGGCAGCTTTATACCCTTTATTTTTTCTTATTCCACCACCTATATCGTATATCAGCTCTCCCAGTGATGTTCCTATGGGCACTTCAACCAGACCGGTATTTTTGACTGCCCCTGCAAGTGCAAAAACCTTTGTTCCTTTACTTTTTTCTGTTCCGTGTGATGCATACCATTTAGCTCCGGAAAAGACAATTGAAGGAATGTTGGCATATGTTTCCACATTGTTAAGTATTGTAGGCTTATTCCATAATCCACTTTGAGCAGGAAACGGTGGTCTTGGACGTGGCTCCCCACGATTTCCTTCAATAGATGTCATAAGTGCAGTTTCTTCGCCACAAACAAATGCGCCCGAACCCATACGAATTTCGAGATCAAAGCTGAATGATGATCCCAGAATACTGGTACCCAATAACCCATAACTTCGGGCTTGTTCAAGAGCTGTTTTCAGTCTCTCAACAGCAAGTGGATACTCTGCACGAACATAAATATATCCCTGAGATGCACCAATTGCGTAGGCTGCAATTGCCATCCCTTCAATTATACTGTGTGGATCACCTTCAAGAACACTTCGATCCATGAATGCACCAGGATCTCCCTCGTCAGCATTGCATAGTACGTATTTTATTTCACTCTCAGATTTACGGGTCAAATTCCATTTCAACCACGTTGGGAAACCTGCTCCACCACGACCGCGGATTCCAGACTCCTTGACTTCATCTATAACCTGTTCCGGATTCATCCCATTCAGTATTTTTGCCAGACCCTGATACCCGTCACGACCTATATAATCATCAATTTTTAACGGATCAATTATACCACAATTTCGAAGTACGATTTTTGTTTGTCGTTTAAAAAAAGGCAGATCCATCTGGAGAGGAAGAGGGTTTGATGTAGTTACTTCATGTTCGATCAATCTCTCAACCACTTTTTTCTTTATTATATGCTGCCCGATTATATCTGAAGCATCTTCAGGGGAAACACTCTGATAAAAGGTACGGTCTGGAGCGATCATCACAACCGGTCCTTTAGCACAAGGGCCCATGCACCCTGTTTCCACCACATTTACGCATGATGTCAATCCACGTTTTTTAAGCTCCTCAATCAATGCTTCTTTAACTTTCAGCGAACCTGAAGCTATACACCCCCCGCCACCACATACCAGAATGGTTTGACGAGCATCACTCTCCAGTTTTTTGTTTTCCGCCAGTATTTTATCTCTGAGAGCATTCAGGTCTTTGCTGCTTTTAATTCTGCTCATTTTCTGCCCTCCTCTTTTTCCGATTCAGACTCATTTCGATAAAGTTCAATTATTTCACCGATTCTTGCAGGTTTTACCCGCTGGTGAACATTATCGTTAACCATAATTACCGGAGCAAGTCCGCATGCACCAAAACAACGTCCGATATCAAGCGAAAACAAGCGATCTTCTGTAGTTTCACCTACATCAATCCCCAAATACTCCTTCAGTGCAGATAACACCTCTTTTCCGCCACGAACATAACATGCAGTTCCGAGGCAGACCCTCACCAGATATTTTCCTCTTGGTACTGTTGAGAAAAAGGAATAGAATCCAACAACGCCAGCTACTTCACTGTAAGGTTTGTTCAATACCAAACTGATCTTTTTGAGAGCAGTCTCAGGAAGATAACCAAACATGTTCTGGGTTATCTGAAGTACAGGGATTAACGCACCCGGTTTCAACCTGTACTCTTCCAGCACATCATCAAGCTTTTCAAGAAGCTCAGACTCTGCAATCTTTGCATTACAGGTACATGTTACTTGTTCAGCCATGGATTCTCCTTGTATCAGGTTTATGATTGTAAAACAGCACTAAACAAAAACAAAAAAAAACTCCATCGTTCACATCTCATTTAGATAGATAATACTTAAAGTCCAAAATGTTTGTCAATGTTATAGTGTATAAATTCACATTAAACTGTTTTCGTTTAATTTTTTAAGCACATTTGCCATCTTCCAAACCACTTAACCATACTCACAACATTTTATTGTGAAATCTACATCATTAATTAGTTGTTTTAAGTGTTCGTTTTCACATTATTTTACCTGCATGTTTTAATTGGCTTATTCTGTCACAAACACTATTGTTGATTAAAATCATTATAGTATTGTCCAAATAATTTCATGTTTCATGCCAAATGGGAATTACACCACGTATTTGAAACTGTTGTGGAAAAACTTGAAACACGCTTTTATGTATTGTTCTGTTCAGTAACTATTTTTAGAAGCATATATGAAAGATCGACTGATAAATGAATTAAATGAAAAACAGTATGAAGCTGCTACCGCAGGTAATGGTTCGATACTTGTCGTAGCAGGTGCAGGAAGTGGAAAAACGCGAACACTTGCCTATCGTGTTGCATATCTGGTATCCAAAGGTGTCGCCCCTGATCGAATTTTGCTTCTTACATTTACTCGTCGGGCAGCAAAAGAGATGCTGGACAGAGCAGCTCAGGTTCTGGAAAACAAAAGTACTGTTCTCACTCAGGTCTGGGGTGGAACATTTCATGCAACAGCCAACCGCCTTCTGAGAATTTACAGCAAAGCGATCGGACTTTCTCCTGATTTCACGATTATGGACCAGGGTGATGCACAGGATCTGCTCGATGTTATCCGTCACAAAAAAATCGGAAAACAGAAAA
>JAAYEB010000472.1 GCA_012728995.1 Fibrobacter sp.
CCTCTTCCAAAAAGTCTTTATCTCTAATTATTATTTGTATTAGGGGCAACCTCTTCCAAAAAGTATTTACCCTTTTTTATTATTTCTATTGGGTGCGCCCACTTTCGGAAAAATCTTGGGTTTAAAAGGCTTATTACTATCTTTCACATATCAAACAATTTCATCACCTGTGGTGCATGACCTTCTTCTTTTAGCCTTATCAGATATGTTCCCCTGCTCAAGAGGCCTTTATTGACAGCTATTTCATTATTGCCGGAATCAATCTTCCGGTTTGCAATGGTCATCACTTTGCGTCCTGAAAGAGAGTAAATCGAAATATTCACATTACAGGGTCGGGCCGAAAAGATCCTCAGTTTATCACCCCCGACCAGTTTTAGTGAAACCGCATTTTCCGATATCATATTAATCGACCTGTTAACAGATGTGACATTCTGTTCACTCGCCCACTCCGGAGAGAACGTGTCCGCCCATTCCTTCACTTCAGGAGGAAGAGCCGCTATCTGATTTCCCGAAAGTTCAAGTGAATCCAGATTCTGAAATGAAGTAATGAAATCCGGTAGAGTTTCAAGGGCGTTATCTGAAAGATCAAGGTTCTGTAGGTGGCAGAGCACTGAGAGGCTTTCAGGAACTGCGCTCAGATTATTTCCGGAAAGATTCAGGGCACGAAGATACATCAGTCTCTCGAGCCCTGACAAATGAATTGTTCCCTCTTTTTCATCTACCGTGCGCTTCATTAGCGTCTTTATTACAGAACGATTGTCTTCCGAAAAATCAAGTGCTGTGATATTTCCTTCAACAACAGTGGATACAGAACTTACAGACAGTTCTGTCCACCCGTTATTATCCAGAATCTGTCTTACTATCAAACTGTCCCGCGGATATCTGCCGCATTCCTGATAAGAGAGCCATTTGCTGTCTTCCTTATAATACTCACGTTCATTGAGCCAGGATATTATTTCAGGTGAGAGGGAACAGAGTGCGTTTCCTGCGGTATGAATTACTTCAGGTTGAATATCGACGATACAGTCCGGAAGGGTTGTGATGTAGTTATCATTGATATAAAGATATCTCATTTTTGTATAGGTGCTGATTTTTTCTGGAATAGAGGTAAGGTTATTTACACCCAGGTCTATTGATACGAGAGCCTGCAAAGAGTCAAAAACATCGGGCCATCTGGATATTTTGCTCCTGATAAGATAGATGTAAACAAGCTTTTGTAAATTACGGAACCCCTCAGGAAGCCCGCTTATGAGGTTATCAGAGGCATTGATATAATCAAGATTTGTAAGCTGGCCTATAGAATCAGGAAGCTGTTTGAGCTGATTATTTGAAATCAACAATTTACTCAATCCTGTGAGTTTTCCAACGCACTCAGGAAGTACACTGAGCCCTCTGCCATCGAGGTAAAGCTCAGTGATTCTGTCACCTGTGGTGGATGAGACATCCTGGACACTAATGGAATCAAGCCCGTTAGCTTTCAGGATTTCTGCAACTGCAAGCGAATCATCGCTGTACGATTGAGATACCGCAGACGAAATCATGGAAATGCAGATTGCTGCTGTGGCCACAAATAGTCTGATTACCTTCATATTTTTTCCTTCAAACAGGGTGATGTGAGAAACATGGTTTAAAAGAAGTGACAATAGAATATAATTTGTTTCTGGATTGTCACACCAGAATGACATTCGAAGTTCATTCAAGATCATGACTTTTAATTCATATTTCGCAATTTATAGTTTTTTTATTTTCTGGAAGAGGGTGTCCCCTCTTGCGCTTCAGCCCATCGAAGACGCCGGTCTTCCGCTATCACCCCGTGTTGCCCACCATTTGTGAAGTCAGGTATTTTCATCACATTTGCAAACGTCGTTGCGGCCGCACCGGCGAACTGGTGGTAGATTAAAACGGATTGTAGCCTGGAAGAATTCAAGCATGTAAGGGAAAGTCGCAAGTAGCAAGTTGCAAGTCAGGAGTTAGATAATAAAGGTACATTTTTCCCAAGACTGAAAGGGCATGATTCTATTCCTGGATGCCGTTCTTCAACGGCATGACGTCCGTAAACGGTTGTGCTGAAAGGGTTACTTATGTAAATACTGTAACAACCGCATTCCACCATTCCTGCGAAAGCAGAAAACCAGGCCCAGATATTTTTGGAAGAGGGCGTTCCCTCTTGCGCTTCAGCCCGTCGAAGACGCCGGTCTTTCGCTATCACCCCGTGTTGTCCACCATTTTTGCAGGCAGGTATGGAAATCATTTTTAAACGCCCTTGCGGCCGCAGTAGCGAACTGGTGGTAGATTAAAGATTATATGGTTACGTATTTCTGCATTTATCGCATACGGACTTTTATTAACCCCTGTTGTAACCATTGGTTCTATTGTTTTTCTTTTTTCACTATACAATGTTATTGAATGCAGTAACAACGGATACAGGCCAGTTTTTGAAAAACAATTACCCAAAAATAAATGGCTAACAATATTTGGAACTCCTGACGAAGGGGCATTAGGCGGAGATCACATATGCCCGGCGATTGTTGAAAAAGTGCTTCCAGGTTTGCAAAAGCGTCTTATTTTAAATGAAAACGATATAATTTATGATTTTAATAGCGATTCAAATTATGTGTTAATAGATCAGGTGAAATATAGAATACCAAAAGAAGATGTACTAAGACTAAAAGAAAATTTAAAATAATTAAAAGGAAAGTTAAGATCGCGGCGGAATAGTACCGGATGCGGCGAGGAAATAAGATCGCGCCGGTTCACGGACGCACAACCGGCCAGGTACGCCAGCCGCAAAGCAGGCCAGCGTACTTTGGCCATACCGTTAGGCGTCATGCAAAGACATGCCTAACAGATCGAATGTACTTCTGAACCTTAATTAGGATAAAACCGTGGAAGAAAAATTAACAAAATCAGGAATAAAAGCATTTTTAGCACCAATTCGTTGGATAATTGTTACAGGACTTGTTTTTTTTCTCACTTCGGGAGAAATAAATATTTTAAGAGCATGGATATACATAGGGATTTATGCTATTGGCGGACTAATTATTGGTGTTATGCTCTTAAAAAAGTCTCCAGAACTCTTAAATGACAGAGGAAAGATGCAAGAGGGAACAAAACAATTTGATAAGTATATTATCCTAACCTACTTTTTATTTGCAATAGTTATAACCCCATTTGTTGCAGGAATTGATAGAAGATTTAATCTTATTGAATTATTACCTTCCTTCTACTTATATATAGGAATTATTCTATATATTTTTTCAACAATATTTTCTATATGGCCAATGCTTCATAACCCTTTCTTTGAAGGTACTATACGAATACAAAGAGAGAAAAATCATAATGTGATTAATACAGGGCCCTATAAAATAGTGCGTCACCCAGGATACCTTGGAATGCTTTTAGGTTCAATATCATTACCTTTGGCATTAGGCTCGTTACTTGCATTTATTCCCCTAGTTATTATGATTATTTTAATTTTTATCAGAACATATTTTGAAGATACAACTTTACAGAAAGAATTGACCGGATACCCTGAATATTGTAAAGAAGTAAAATATAGACTAATTCCTTTCATCTGGTAAATTCAATGATTCCATGATTGATTTGTAAATAGCATAAAAATTAAATATTTTACGAACGCACAACACGCGGTATAGCCAATAAGGGTCTCAGAGATATGTGAATCGTAGTAACTCGCCTCAAGGTTTGTTGTAACTTGACAGGCGGGGCTCCCATAATCCCTTTCTGGCCATACCGCCACCGTTTGTTGTTTGCAATGTTTTAAAACCATTTTCTGCTCTTGCAAAAACAGTTCCGCCGTCCATGGCGGAAAAAAGAAAGGAATTATGAAAAAGATAGTAATTCTTACAATTGTATTTGCATTTTGCTTTTGCGAATTCTCCCCATTATCTAACAATAATTGTGATGTTGAAAATTGTAAAAAATCAAAAGTAGATTTTGAAAATGTATTCCCGATTCTTGATGTATTCGATTTTAAAGGTGAAGTTAAGAGCGTTAGGGTATACCAAATAGACTTTTCTTTAGAATTGAATGATTTTCATGATACAGCGTATGTGTATCAGTGTAATTTTAATAGATGCGGAATGCTGGAAGATGAAATAACTTTCAAGAAAAATTTAGATACAATGCAAATTCGACATTATTCTTACAACAATGGTGGAAATTTAATTGAAATTATGGTTAGAAATCCATCGTCAGGTAGTGCAACAACAAATCAAGTGATTTATTTAAACAATTCTGTATGGATATCCGGAACTACCTATTATCATGGTGTCAACACCGGTTTAATATTTCCCACATTCACCGGAATATTATTTCCCATTATGCTTTCCAGAAGATAACAGATTTGAGGGTATTAGACCCAATTTAGTGCGGTTTTTGATCCTGTAGCTTTCTC
>JAAYEB010000473.1 GCA_012728995.1 Fibrobacter sp.
ATCAGGGAATTTGCCAATCAGAATCCCACTACCTGGCTGGGCACCGGTGCTGGCGATCAGCCCCATTTACGTGCAATGGCAATGTGGTTTGCCGATGAAAGTGGATTTTACTATCACACCGGTACGCAGAAAAGGCTTTTTGAACAGTTAAAGAATAACCCCAAAGTGGAACTGGGTTTTTTTAATCCCGGTGATGGCATGGGATCGATGCAGATGGTACGTGTCACCGGAAAAATCGAACAAATTAACGATCAATCCCTGAAAGAGAAGCTTCTTGAAGATCGCCCGTGGCTTCATGATGTCTTCAAGGCTTTTCCAGAGGGAGAATTATTCATTTTCCGGATTGCGCATGGAGAAGCACAGTACTGGGATATGTCGCTTAATTGCAGGGAAAAAAATACTCCGCCTGTCGTGTTCTAGACAGATGATAATCCGAACGGCTGCACTTGTGCAGCCTTGCACTAAGCTTCAGATCGACCCGATATCCTTTTTCTATGGACATCAGAAAGGAAAAAACAAAGTGCAACCAGGAAAACCAATATCAGATTAATAGCAGCGAAAATGAAGACAAGTGAAAGCAAAAAAAACGTTTTTGGTAATATCTCACTGGCCTGATAATTATGCTTGCCTGGAGAGTATAGTGGATTAATGATTTATAATTATTAATTCTTCCATTCTATGTGTGAACTTGTGTATGTAATACATTATAATGAATAGTTAGTAGTTGATATAATATTAGTTATAAATAAAAATTTGAAAAATAACAATAAATATTTCTTTTTATTGAATACGAAATTATATTATTAATGAGATTCTGTAATTTCTATACAACGCGAAAAAAAATGAGAAGTTTCAGAATTTTGCATAACGGAAATGAGAGCTGAAGAGCTTTACTCTTTCTGCTAAATTTTCCACTTGATTGAATCAAAAGGTTTTTCAAGCCAGTATATGTGCTTGAAAAAACCTGTGAAGTTATTAAAAGGTAAGAATGTACTTTGTATTGCTCATAGAAGCATAATTGAATGAAATAGTGCATTCCGATTCCAACATTTAACTTCACAAAATTATAGCAACATAGCCCTGAACTGTTAAATGTATAAATGGGATAAGATTGCTATTTTCGTCAAAAAAAGCGTGGGTGACACCCACGGGGGTAGGGTGTAGCTGGTAATAAATTGATTTTTTTTAGGTCTTTACGACATTTTAATGGGTACCCGCATAAAACTCTGATGTCTCTCCTTTTTGTATGAATTTTAAATAGTGCTTGCGTTAGTCGCATTCAAAATTTCTACATGCTAAATAGATTCTCGAAATAAAGTATGCTGTATAATAATGTAAAGTGATTAAAGTAGATATGTTTGTGATGTACAAAATAATTGCTTTATAAAGATTAAACATTAATTGTATTCTGATTATTAATTAGCTTCAGAAAAGCTCATTTGATATAATTGACAAAATACACTTCAGTTAAGATTCTTTATCTACAGGATTTTAAGCAGGTTTTTGGTAAAATTACACACCATCAAGCAGTTGGCTGAGCATCAAAACTGTTACCGTTATTTAGTCCACGATGCCTTGCCTCATGAAACATTGTTGTATAGAAAGGAGTATCTTATATCAGATTATAATGTGAAATGATTGAAAGTTGTACTCTAAGCTATTTGGGTATCCGTATCTGCATAATCATGTATTATATATTTGTAAAATTATATAATAAAACATGAAATGCATATGTAAAACATTAATTTCATCGAAAGGAAATAGTATGAAATGCTTGAATGCCTTTTTGGCAATATGTACTGTCTCGTTGGTAATCAGCAGTTCTGTTTCAGCAGAGAAGTATTACAGCTTTGATAAGGCAAAAACGCTTACCTTGAAAGAATCTGTGGTATTGGTCGAAATGAAAGACAAGTATGCAAAACTGAATATGGGAGATGTTAGCGGCTCGGTGGAACGCATAGAAGATTACGGAAAAAGGTTCTTAAGGGTTCATTTGCAGCCAGGCAAGAGAGATAAAGCCGTAAAAAAAATTAAAGAATTAAACAACGTCAAAATGGTTTTCCCTGTTTACCAAAATGACGGAGGACTGGAAATGGCGTTGACCGATCGCATTGTGGTTACCTTCAAGAATGATTACTCGGCTGAAGCTATTAATAACCTGATTTCAACCAACGATCTGAAAGTCATAAGTCAAAGAGGTAAACGGTATGTGTTTGAGGTATTGAATAACACCAGTGCTCTTGATATGGCAAACAAGGTAATGGAACAGGGAAATGCGGTTTACTCTCATCCTGATTTTATTTGTGAAATAACCAAATTTGCCCATATTCCCAATGATGAATATTTCGGATGGCAATGGAATTTCCACAATGTGGGTCAGACACTACCCAATGAAGGTCATGTGTGTACTAATGATGCTGATATCGATGCACCTGAAGCATGGGACATTACCTTGGGATCAAATGAGATTATAGTTGCCGTTTTGGACGAAGGAGTAACCAGTGATCACCCGGATCTGCCCAACACAAGACAAATCAGACTGAAAGGAAGTAATTTTGGCGCCGGTGATCCTGATGATCCCAGCCCCACTGGAAGTTCTAATCATGGCAATTCATGCGCTGGACTGGTAGGCGCTACACAGGACAATAATCAGGGTGTTACCGGTGTTGCCCCAAATGTACGCATCATGCCCATTAGATTGATTTGTGTTGGCGTATCAAATGCCGATATTGCCGATGCATTTTATCTTGTTGCAGATTCCGGTGCTGATGTGATCTCTAATAGCTGGGGCTACACATATTCAACCGAAAACGATACTGATTTTGTACCAGATGTCGTAACTGCAATCGACTCGGTAACCAGATACGGAAGAAATGGAAAAGGTAGTGTTGTTGTTTTTGCTACTGGAAATACTGCTCATCATGAAAACGGAAGACCAGGACATGTCATGTTTCCGGCTAATGCTCTTGGAAATCGTATAATAACTGTCGGTGCCTCAAATAGAATGGACACTATTGCCAATTACAGCCCTATTAGCCCAAGAGTTGATTTGGTTGCACCTTCTCACCATGCTTATCCAATACAAATACCTGGAGAAGACTTTGAAATATGGACAATAGATATTCCAGGTGATCCTGGGTATAACTTTTTAGGTGGTGACACGTTGCCAAGTATCGGAACAAACAATCTCTCCTACACAGGTCGCTTTGGAGGCACTTCCGCCGCATGTCCCCAAGTAGCTGGAGTCGCGGCATTACTTCTTTCACTTGATTCCAATCTGACACCCCTGGAAGTATATGATACATTGACCGGAACTGCCGATAAAGTTGGTGGATATACTTACACCGACGGCAGATGTGATCAAATGGGATTTGGCAGACTCAATGCTTTTTCTGCAGTATCATCTTTGTTACCTGAAGGTAATGATGTGTTTGGTTTCGAAGATGCCGGTTTATGGCATTTCATTTTCGGATCAGGAGGTACTCTTTCCAATGATACTAATCATACAGAAGGTTTGGCTTCGATGAGTGTTGGTGGAAACGGCTGGCAGCAGTTTCAGAGTATCGATATGAATACCGTGGATATAAATGAGACATCCTCAACCATCAACCTTGACTTTTTCGTTGGCAGCACACAACCTGATTCTAACTATGTAGGTGATGTCCAGTTTTATATCAATTGCCCATCAGCTGGAATCTACAATCAATGGATTGGAATCGTACTGCTTACTACATTACCACATGATGTATTTTCAACCATTTCATTTACATTACCGACGAATGTGCTGAATGTGCTTGCAGGTTCTCATAATGATTTCTCTATCTCTTTTTCTTTGAACACTAACCATGGAAGTGGACCGTATTACTTTGATAATTTGAGGTTTGTTCCATAATGTGAATGTCATTAATCCAGGGTAAATTTGTTTACCCTGGAAAATCAATAGTCAGGACCTCTTGCATCCCAAAGTACTCTTTGCATTCCCATATGTCTTCCTATCATGACTACCTTTCCTCTGCAGTAGTCTGCTACGGAAGGGAGACTTATGGGTGGCGAACAGGCATCAGGATTAGCAACAAAAAAAACGGATAGAAGAAAGTAATGGGATAATTCAAATTAATACCACTGAAAAGTGGTTTTTTTTATGGAAGCAAAAACCTTGTAAATAAACAAGACAAGCTTATGTCTTACTTCATTGTATACTCTATAGCCATCATTATTATTTATAAGGTCTCGCCTGTTTAATATAAAGTTTTCTATTGGGTGAATCGAATTTAAACTCCACATCCATGGCAAAAGCTGGAAATGATGCTTTTTGCCATCCATTGTATACATTAAGATAAAACCACGTTTTGATAGTCATAAGATATTTTGCCAGTTGCACAATCTCTGATTCGCTCAGTACGGTTTTCCCGGCAGTAACATTCGAACGTGACAGGTATTCGATTACCGGTTCCTCGAATGGATTTTCATATGTTGTATGAAAAATCAATTGATCGCTGGTAAAGCCAACAGGAGGAGTAACCACACTGATCTCCCCCTGTTGTACATCGATAGTAAGCCCCCAAATGGAAGAATTGTATATATTACTGGTAATGGCTACCCCGTTAGCTTCTTCATCTGGAAACGACCGATGGGCAAGAATTCCCATTGCAACATGGTGATGGTCTATCCTGAAGTATTCCCGTTCTTCGAAGGCACGGAAATTCCAAAGGCTTGCCCAGACTGATTTGATAGCCTTTTCAACAGACTTTTCAGATTTGTCCAGATGTCCTGTAAAAGAATCATATAAACCAGCACCATTAAATTCTTCAAGATCTTCGGCATTGGTCGATGAACGGAATCGGATCCTTTTGTATTTACTCAATTCCCTTATAAGATTAAGAACAATACCCAAAAACACCGGATCGATAGGCGCTGCGATTATCGCGGCACGCAACGTCTCCAGACGATCTTTGCGAATTTTAGTATCAGTTTTGAAAACACTATCGGAAAGCATGGAGAGAACATCACTATCCAGCCCATTTCTTGTCATATGATCCCGATAATAGTAAAATGGAATAGCAAAAGCGCCTTCGGGAAGCGGTATGGGCCCGGGATCAGAAACATTTATCTTTTCCAGTTCGCCTAAATTGGCCGCCTTGGCTCCTACCAGAGAAATATCACTATGAGAGATCTGTGCTATAGGAAAAAGGCCTGCTGTTGTGTCATTACAAGGTAAGATTACCTGATCACGCTGTTCCCGTAAAGCCCAGAAATCCTGCGCTTCAACAAGATCAGCTTCCCTAAGGGTAAAGGTGTCGGCTGCTACTTCAAAATAGACCAGTTTTCCCTCCAGTGCTCCAATGATGGGATCATTCCATGCTGAGCGTAGTGCCATGTTGGGAGTCCCACGATTGCGGCTCAGAATATTGATATGTGAAAGAGGCGACTGGAATTCTGTTGTAACGATACCGGCGACAACCGAAATATCATTGGGAACTCCGTTTGTCAATACAATGGTATGCCTGCTTAAATATGTACTCTCAACATTTCCGACAGATACCCTGGCCAGATATCCGTAAGCTTCCGCCCTATTGACAGCCTGGTAATTCTGACCCGCATAAATCTGTTCGGAAGTTACTTTAGGAATATTCAAGGATTCTGTTCTCTGATCGAGCGCAGGTGAAGTGGGCAGAAATTTCAATTTTTCCCGGTGATAAAAACGGTTCTGCACCTGTCGAAATACCATCGCTATTGCCTCTGCCGTTATTTTGTCACCTGGAACAAACTCCAGCGTATACAGGTCAGGAGAACGATAATGATTTATAGATGCAAGATAATAAAGCCGATCACTTTCGTTTGAGTATTGCTCACGGTTAAAACTTTCCTGTGTTTTGGAATAACCAAGCTGCAGACGGCAAAATGTGTAATGAAGTTCATATTTTTTGGAATCTGTAAAATACAGCGAATCACCTTTTATATCATAGACAATCTTAAGAGCACCTACATCCCCATAGATAAGCGAAAGCGGTTCTCCCTCCAAACGCCTGAAATCACTGTCACAATTTACAGAGAATAGATAGTCAATACTATCGGTTCCATTCCAGGAACAGGGTAATTCTTTCTCTGAGCTGAGTGGGTGTTCGCAAAAAAGCATTCCTGAAATAACAATCCCCAAAAAAAGAGTAAACGGAAGGCGATAATTCAAGGTGCAACCCCATTTCCCTGAAAAATCCCGGAAAATGTAGCGACTAAACGGTTTTCCTGATAAAAAGCCGCGAGGTACATACCGGGTGAAGTATGGTATGAAAGTGGTAGTAGAGCCGGAAAAACAGACAAGCCCCACTGTCCGATTTTTCTGCCCTGGCCATTGAACAATACCACCCGGGAGGGTATGTTTTTGGACTTGTCTTTACTATCGTTTCGGTAGACCATGATCCCGTTATTATTTGGGCAACAGATAAAACCTACACCCGAAGTTGATTTATTTCGTAAACGGTAAACATCTATCGAAGGATGACAGAATATTCCAAAGTCAAATGGATACCCGGTAGAGGCAATTTTTACTGAGGCATAATTTTTTGATTTTTGAAGCGGAATATATTTAGGATGGCGATAGACAAAGCGTAACAATGAGCGGGTAGAATCGA
The DNA here is from genome assembly GCA_012728995.1 of Fibrobacter sp. Classification (GTDB taxonomy): domain Bacteria; phylum Fibrobacterota; class Chitinivibrionia; order Chitinivibrionales; family Chitinispirillaceae; genus JAAYEB01. The sequence continues at coordinate 6,630 of JAAYEB010000473.1, forward strand.
TGGTTAGTGAATCATCAGCATACCATTGATGAAAACCTGTATACGGAAAAGGATCTCTATAGAGTCGGTATACACCAGGTTGTCGAAGCGAATCGGGAATCAGGGGTGAAGAGAAGGGTATGGTAACCGTTAATATGTGGTTAAAGTAGAGAAACCCTGCATCAAAGGAGAAATGCAGTACCGGAATCGCAGTCAATCCTGCTGGATTTATGGAATCGCTGATGGTAACAGTAAAACGATCGTAGCCAAACAGGTAGGTTGGAGGAATTAGATCGGTAAAAGTAACGGTAAACATGCAGGTATCTACCATTTCAAATCTCTCTATATTCTCACCACTCAGAGACCAGTTGTGTACAATTGTTGAAGATTTTTTTGCGTAAACGCTATATATAAACAAATGTATTATACAGATGACTATCAGGGCAGAAACAGAGTGTTTGTCGTCACGAGTAAACAGATAGCGGATACACCCTTTATCTTTGCCGTAGTTGTTTCTTTTCACTATCTCTTCTCTTTTTGTTACCATCAGTATTTTCACAAGTGATTTACTCCGAAATCGTTCTTACACATCGAAACGCCTGTGGGTGACGTGCAGATGAAAAATTGGGCATTCGCCTTGAAGAATAGATATCTTTTGCATTCGAACGGAAAAAGCCGCCACGCTGTACACGAAACGGATCGTCAGATAGTTCATTTGCCGGATAGCTGGCCGGACCGGTTGGATCAAACAAAGGGGCAATTTCATAATAATTGCTATCATACCAGTCCTGGGTTATTTCAAGCATCAAGCCGTAAAGGTCGTAAAGACCAAACAGGTTGGGTTTTTTTTCAGCCACTCCATGAATGGTGTCATCAAAGTTCGTCCAATACCAGGCGAAATCTCCAAGACGAGATGAATCATTTCCAAAATAAAATCGGGTCATCGATCCAGCACGACATGCATATTCCCACTCGGCCTCGGTGGGAAGACGCCAGCCGTTTTTAGACATATCGCATACCACATGCAGGTAATCCCGATAATTTTCAGACTTTTCGGGCAGTTCGGAATAGCATGTATCGAGACCATCCAGTATACTACGCCAGTTACAATACCGTATAGCCCAGTGATAAAAGCAGTTGTCGATGGGGTGGTTTTTTTTATAGTAGTGCATGCCAAGATGTTCGGGAATCCAGTCGGGCTTGAATTGCAGAAACTGTGCAGCAGTAATTTCAGTAGTATCCATCCAGAAGTCATAAGTAAAAGCTGTCTGGTGCACTGGTCGTTCATCTTCAAAACCATTTTTCGATCCCATAAGGTAAGAATAGCCACGGGCGGGAATTCTTCTGGAGTGATCACTGGTCTCAAGCTTGTCCCATACGGTTACTTTTGCGACACAGTTGTCACCATGCTGTCCTTGAACCGTAAATGGTATCGAATGAGTACCAGGTGTCAATTTCATGAAAAAATTGCTCTGAAACGGTACCATCCAGCTACTACCACCATCAGAGGAAATCTGAATGGAGACAATAAGGGAATCGTTGTCTTCATCGGCAAGATGACACACTATTACTCCGATACATGAATCAGGAAACACAGTTATCGTTTCCTGATTTACTGAAACCGACAATACCCGAGGTGAGCCGGAATAAATATCCGGTGCAATACATAGCAATAGCACCGTAACAATGGCTGATACCCAGGCAGCAGTTCCTCCTGATCCGGTCATTCGATGCATGTCCGTCATCGGTTTACTCCATTTCATTTTTTTACGGTTCTACAATGATCGGCAAGGTTGAACGTTTTTTACCGCATTCAAAGATTACCAGATAACATCCGGTGCCACATCGTTTTCCGTTTTGCCCCTCTGGAGTCCAGCACCACATTCCATGGTGTATTTTAACAGGTGCGTGAAGTTTTTGCCCCCTGATTGAATAGACTTGTGCGGTTATGTTGTTTTCCGGCTGTTGGATAGAAAAAATGAATCGTCGATGCTTCCGAAGAACTGAAATATGAAATATTCCCTTGTTTAAACCGCTATTGGTGGGTTTGAAAATCGGCTCAATATCTCCCAGTGAAAATTGGTTGCTCACTTTGAAATCAGATCCTGCATCTGGACTTACTGCCAAAAGAAGCGCAATAATTATCCCGAAAAACAATTTATGTATAATCATTATTTTTGTTCCTTTATGGATGGATTGTATACAAAAATAATTAGAAACCCTGATTCCGAAATCAGTAAAAGTGCTTAGATCTGGCTTTTCTATTCCCTTGTTATGATTAAAGGTTTAATATTACCCTGATTGCCCTTTACTATAAAAATTCCCTGTGCGCTTCCGCCAGGATGTCGACGGTTTTTGCCGGATAATCCTTGATGGTTTTTATAAATCAATCTTCCGCTTATATCGTAGATTCCAGGTAAACGTCTTTCTTTTGCCGCAAAATTATTTCTTCTTCCCATAGCGATAGAGGTAGAAAGGCAATTGATGCGCTGGAAATATATTTTCTCAGTTTTAAGCGGATACTTAATATCCTTAAACAAATCTATCAGAGTGTCAAAAAAAGCATTATATATCGCAATATCATAACTGCTGTCTTTTTCCAGGTTATGCAATTTAAGGGAATAGTAAACGGTATCTGTAGCATTACAGGCTACCTGAGCAGTATCAACGAAATAAATCCGTAAAACTTTGGCTATAGGGTTAAAAGAGGAGGACACCATATATTTGGTACAGGAAGGCCGTGGCATTCTGATGGTAACCAGACCGCTATCCCCATGCAAATATGTAAAATTAAATTCAGCACCTCCGGTGGGTGCGCAGACAGTATCTACCCAGGTCGCCTGTGGCTTGGGGATTATATTATAACTCTGCAGCATTGCGAAGGTGTCCAGTATACAATAAGGAGTTTCACAACCTAAAATGCCATTCCAGCCTATGGCAATGCAACCAACTCCCGGTGAAGCAATAACAGACTGAGAACCTCCGCTTGGGTGCCCCCAGGAAAGCGGATAAGTATATATCCGGGAAAATGTTCCTGCCGGTGTTGTAAGGGGATGGTCCTCTGCAATTGCACAATGAGGACCCCACAACGTATTGGAAAGATCTCTACTCAGGGGTTTGTTAAAATACCCAAGGCTGTCATGGAAAATAATCTCAAATGAATCGATATATGTATAACCGCTGGTATTGTTTTTCTCAATAAAGATTAACGAATCTTTGTGTGGTGATGCTACGGTATATTCCCTTGTTCCTCCGGTCTTAAGAGCAAATGTCCAGGAATTACCAATGCTGACAGGAAAAAGATCGGGAACAACCTTTTCTGCGAAAAGTATTTTTCCACAAGCTATGATTAAAAAAATGACTTTAAAAGAAACCGGTAAAAAAGAAAACTTAGGGGTTGTTGCATATTCTTTACTACGAGTAAACATGGTCATAATAATTTTCTGCCTTTCCATGAAATAACACCATAGCTAATCTTATATATATAATATAGTATACATTTAAATTAAATGATACCTAAATCGGAAAAATATTATAAAAAATTGATTTAATTATATAAATCAATTTATTTGAAAAAATGTTTCAGGATAAACAGTAAAAAGCTGATAGCATTACATAAGTTTACATTACTTACCAGGTTAATGAAAATTTGATTATGTATTTATCAATAGTTAATACAGTTATCCTTCTGATTAATCAGATTCATGCTAATTATTTTCAGCAGATCAATACGGGATTGTTACCCCTTTCAAGGCTGATTCATCTTTACTGCTTTTGCGCAGATGTCTGTATCGATTTTCTATCATGGACAGAATGCCGATCCCATCAAGATATCGCAGCATGAAGGCTAAACCATCTCGGTTGAAAAGTGTGTCATTGGTAATTCAACACAGTTGAACTTGTTTTCGTTTCTGTCGGAAACTATCTTCATCTTATCACCTTTTGAGTGTCGTTGTATGTTTGTAACTATATTAGTTTTTTCATCTATAAATTACTGCATGTAATATCTTAAAAGGTGCTTTTTATTGTAAACATATCGTATCATCTATGTCAAATTTAAATATGCGCAAGGCTATAGGGTTTGCTATTTTGTTTCTGGCCATCGCTGCTTCTCTAACGGTTAATAATCAACGATTGGTCATAAAATTGAAGGTAGAGATTAGGCAATTTTTATCATAATGTATTATGTAGAGGGGTATTCCCATAAAAAAGAAAGTTGCATTGATACTTCTTACCATAGGTTTTTATATTCTTTCATGTGATCACCAAACTGATAACTTTTTTAAAGTAAAAGTTATTGGAAAGGGTATGGATTGTGGAGATACTTACCTTGTCGAATTTCAGGACAAATTTAAAGAAATGTATCAGATTGTTGGAAATAAGCACTGGAATATCTTTTATGCTGATAGTCTCCCAAAAAAATTTAAAAAAAAAGGTATTATTATTTTTATAAAATTCAGAAATCCCCGAAAAAACGAAATTGGCCCTTGCACATCCATGGGCCCTGCATATCCCCATATAATAATAACATATGTTAAAAGAGAATAACAATATAATTGAATATGTAAAATTTCACATCTGTCAAAAATAACCTTAAATCAGATTAAGAATTTCACTCAATTACCAGCATACTTAAAAATAATTCAATGATATCCTGACATGACAATAGATCAAACTGCTTTTTGTTAATGATTCAATTTTTTACCATAAACAGTAATACAAGCATTATCATTGTTATGTGTCATAAAAGCCTCTAACCGTATGAGAAGATACTAATCTCAATTGCTTATATGATTGGACGTACACGTACAAAGCGATTAATGAAAGAGAATGATTTAGTAACTGTAACGTATCGTCCATTTATCAGAACGACCGAATCGGATAAAAACAGCACAGCATTTCCGGATCTGGTAAACAATTCATCTTTACCTTTCCTTTTAATTTACCTGATTGTTGATTACGATTGAACTGTAGTTAATTTTTATATGCCCCAATCCATCAACTGATAATATTAATACCAGTCCGTTTTGAATTTGAGTGATATTACCAGATATTCCGGCTAACAGCCCACTTGCGATTCTGACCGAATCTCCCACCTTGTAATTCATTTCAGTAACAGGTTCTATTTGAAAACCAGCATTTCTTGCTCTGCATATTTGATGCAGTTGTTCTTTGAAACGTTTTTGTGCCTGAACCGGCAGAATCGTAACAACTCTATTCTGCTTCAGAAAAGTGTAAGGGTCTTCGGTGATAAATGGCACATACGTTGGAAAAAGAACCAGGTATGATTTTCTGAATTTTCCATCAGACCGGCTTGTCCGTTTTTCAAAGAATGGAAGATAATAATCGGTTTCTTGCTCCAACAGGTCAAACGCAAAAACCTTTTCCTGCCGTGGTTTGACTTTGGCTATCCACCAGGTACCTTCTTTTTCAAGAATAGAACAATCGAAAGGCTTGGAAGGCGGGTTGTTTTTTGCTGCTAAAACTGGCATAAAAACTCCTCTAAATTTGGATCAAATCCGGATATAGCCTTGCACCCCTTCTTCTGAAGAGATAAAATTTATCTCTAAATCAGAATGTTTATCCGATAGCACAACAAGTGGTTATTTGCATTATACATTTGTATTGCAAACGACCCCCTGTGAGTTTCAGGCAGCTACTCCAGATAGTTCAACAATGAGGAAAAAGTAAGCAGAAGAGTAAAGCTCATTCAGCTCTCAGATTCCGTTATGCAAAATTATTCCGAAAACTTCCCATTTTTTTCGCGTTGTATAGAAGTTTTAGAATTGTAATATTTTACGATTATTCGATAATCCTTTTTTAATGATGAGAAAAGTATTATTTTATACATATTCCCCAATAAATTATTGTAGAATATATACTTTAAAATATCACATTCCATTTTAAATATAATTTCCTTATACGTTCATGTTCTCATGAGCCGTATATGCAACAGGAAGAGGGGTCAGTCAATTCGCGTTGTATGCCCCTCTCTCCTGCATTTTGTTACCTGAATGGTAACAATTTCTCTTCGCAAGTTTCTTTGCGGATATTGGTATAAAGAACATGTCTGCACAGCCTGGTTATATAACCAGTCAGATAAGAAACAAATTAATATAAAGCACTTTCTGTGAAATTGCTATTCTTGCAGCTCACTCGTCTTCATTTCAATATTAATAATTTTTATATTTGCTGACATAATTAAACAGACAGCATATTTATTAAACCAATTCATAAATAATATATAAAAATTCAAATAATCCAGCCCTCTTATCTGTGATAAAATTAATAAATTGAAACGTTTAATTTTTAAAGCTTATAATAATATAATATTCGGAAAACACTACACAATATATTTTTTAAATTACCATTAAAAAAAAATTAATTCTGTATTGGATTAAAATAAATTGTAAATAAAAATTAATGTTTTGATTTTTCAAAAATAATATTTGATTTATTCTCAAGCTACTAATTCACTTTTTACCTGGGACTGGCTTGAGTATGAGTTTGACTCTTTCATTACTGAACAATAAATAAATCAGTGGATTTGAAACAGAAGCAGTTCTTTATTCAGTTCGGTTGTAGCTTTAAGTACGTAAGTTCCTTTTGGCAGGGATGCAGGAATTCTGGAAAAAAAAGCATTCCCATTTGTTTTCCAAACCTTTTTCCCATTGAGTGAGAATATATTTAATTGTACGTTTTCTTTGATTGAGGAGCAGTCTATATAGGATCCGTAAAAATTGATTTTTGGCTTATTTTGCTGTTGTTGGGATGCCTTTGTGTTAATCGCAAGCTCATAACGGGTTTTAATAAAATCAGAAACACCAACAATTTGATTTTTATCTGATCTGGTTACTACATGAAAAGTTAGTTCGCTACTCATGTCCAGGAAATTTTCTGTAATATTTTCAATTGAATCACTAACGTCAAAGGCACTGATATGGGTAAGCTCATTTTTTCTGTTTGTACTTAAAATGTGAATGTTATTACAATACAAGTGGAATGTTACGTTTGTAGCTGGATCATCCAGAATGAAATCATAGTAAGTTACAGGCAATTCGTAGTATGAAGTCATTTCAATTCTGGATATTTTAATCAACTCAGAGAGCTGTCTCATTACTAAGCTGTTATTATAAGCTGTCGAAAAGAGGAGGTTGTTATGGGAGTAAATGAACATGCCCGGTGCAGGACTCATTCCCGTACTCAAAAGTTTCCAGGTAATACCATCATCAATCGAAAAGAAAATGTGATAATTTGTTGCTGCAAAAACTATACTTCGGCTTTCGTTTAATGATATGAAGCTTGATGAATTTTCAATTTCTGTGAATGAGTGTACCCAGGTAGAACCATCATCATCTGACATAAATATTCTGCCATCTTCCGTTCCTGCGAAAATATTATGATTGTTTGATACCATACAAGTTACCGGAGAAGGAACTAGTAAGGTTGATATCCATTCATTATTGGAATTTTCCATGAAAAAAATACCTTGTTCACGTGTTGCTGCAAAGATCCTGTTTTTGCAGACGGTAAATGCTGTTACGGTAGTTTGAGTTGGGGATACAGGTATACCGATACTGCAATTTTCCCAGTTTAATCCGTGATCACTGGAAGTGAAAATTCCGAGATCAGATACACCAGCAAAAAGTTTACCTTTGTATACGGCAAGTGAATGTATGGAGTCTGATTGAAAGTCTGTATTGATTGAAGTACATGTGGTTTCGCTGGTGTAACGGAAAATTCCTTTGGTAGTTCCAACAAAAATGTTTGAATCAATTGCAGCAATACATAATACATCTACACATGAATCGATCAAAGGTGTCCAATATTCACCGCTGTCAGAAACATATAAACCATTATCTGTGCCAGCGTATAGTTTTCCATTACATTCGATCATTGAATTAACTGTAAAATTATGGTTTGTTATTGTCCATTCGGCATGTGCCTTTGGTGGAAATATAAAGGCCGACAGGACTAATAAAAATGGAGATAAATATGTGCGAATTCGGCACCAATAAATACTATCAATAATTGTAACCATATTGTCATCTTTTCAATAAAGTGATAAAAACTTGTGTGATTAAATCGCCTGATTAAATTTTATTAAACTACAATATAATCAATAAAATATTATTTGTGATCAATATATAAATGACGTATTGTAAAAATTCCTTTTAAAAGGAAAATGAATAGCTATTGATTATATCAAAATTATCATCTTACATGCCTATAGAACGTATTCGACCTAAAAATCAAACAGTTTTTTATTCATTTCACAAAATATTTTATTAATTCTTCTTATCTTTCTGCAGAATGATAATGTACATAAACCCTTTTAACCAGGTCAACCTTTCTGTTAAGACATTTTCGATATCAGTAGCGATTTCGTACCCTTCAGTGGCCCTCAATCCACCATCAATTCCTACAGTTAAAATTAATAACCAGATACAGTCCAAACCGGTGCTGAAGAAAGCTCTTCAACTTTAATATAAATGAAAAGTAATCATTTGGTGAAATAAATTATAAATTGATTGGAATTCGATTTAAATTAATTCAGTAAAAACTTATTAATGTGTACTCTTTTCTGAAGCAATGATACCTGCACCCAAAGCGATAACTGTTTGCGGATTATCCGGTACTACAACATCCGTTTCAAGTTCCTGCTGTAATAAAACTTTCAGTGCAGGGTTTAACGCTCCACCGCCAACAAGATATACAGGAAAGTTTAATGACGATATTCTTTTGTACATACTGGTGATTTTCTTTATGGCACTATAATGAACTGCCAAAGCAATATCTTCAGGAGATTCGTCTCGATTCAGAAGACCGATCACTTCCGATTCGGCGAAAACAGTGCATAGAGAACTGATTATAATCTTTTTTTTACCTTTAAGGGCTGCATTGCCGAATTCTTCAATTTTATACCCCAGTTTTTGAGCCATTATTTCAAGAAATTTACCTGTTCCTGCAGCACAACGGTCATTCATCTCAAATTTGGCTATTTTGCCGTTTGTATCCAGTGCAATTGTTTTCAGGTCTTGTGCTCCAATGTCAATTATTGACCTGACATCATTTGAAAGAAATCGCGAACCGCATGCACATGCCTTGATTTCTGTCACTGAAGGAATCCCCTCTTTTTCGAGAAGATGTCGCCCGTAACCTGTAGCAACTGTTGGAATTTGCTCATGTTTTTCAATAAGTTTTCGGGCAATGCGGGAAGGTCGGGAAGTAGCATCAACTACTTCCCATTGCTCAATTTTATAATCGTTCAATAAAACTGTTTTGATTGTTCTTGAACCGATGTCGATACCAAGGCTTTTCATGTCAGTCGTTTATCCTTTCGATAAACGCCTCAATGCGTGTTTTCAATTGACCGTTATCTTCCTGGCTGTAATCGGTTTCTATGCGGAGTGTGGGTATACCACTGTTTTCCAGCTCTTTTTCAATGTTAAAAGATTCCATAAGGTAAGGAGCGCAGAAATTAAGACTATATAAAATTATTCCATCTGCCTTGTATTTTTCAGCCATTTCCTTGATATGCTCAAGTCGTTGAGAATTGGGAGTAAAAATTGCGCAGTCGATTTGCAGGTATCTGTCAACAATGGCATCCATGAGTTCATTAACAGTTTCTCCTTCTGTGGATACCTCACCCTGAAAACCACGTTCACCGACACAAGATTCTTCACCAACAATAACAGCATTCATGCCTTCAATAATGGAGGGAACTTTCCAGTTGGGAACAGCCATAGGGCACCCTGATAAAAGGACTCTGGTTGTGCCAGTTGGGTACACACCTGAATTTTCAGTAATCCTTGTTTCGAGCTCGTCGCAGATTTTGTTAACAGATTCCGTAAATCTTACAGGATTATCATAGAAATAAACCTGGTTTATTAGTAAACTGTCAAGACCGCTGACTGGTGCTGGGTCTGCGTGACGCAATTGGGCAAGTCGTTGAACCGCAGCTCTTTTATTGTTTACAATAGTAATCGCTTTTTTCAAAGATTCGATGGTTATGGTTTTTCCGCTCAATTCTTCAAGCTTTGCCATGAGTTTCAGGTATTCACTTTTCAACAATACTCTTCCTTCGGCGGTTTTCATCTGAGGCATGTCCATAGCATAAAAGTTGGGGACAAGGTTGTTCAGTATTTCGTAGGCTTTCTTTTTTCCGTCACAGGTATTTTCGCCAATGACCATATCGCATGCTTCAAGATATGGGCAGACCTGACCGATCTTGAAACCAAAAGTCGATTTAATAAGAGCACAGGTATTTCTCGGGAGGATTTTTTCAACCTCTTCAAGCGCAAAATCGGCTCCGGCGCAAAGACCTACCATGACACCATCAACGGCAATAACCAGTTCTTCGGGCACAAAGGTGCAATAAGTTCCAATAATTTTGCGTCCATCACGTTTGGCATCCATGAGTTCCTTTATCCTGAGGCCGTGAACTTCCGACATGACAAAATCAAAATAAGCCATACCTTCAGGACGATTTTTCTGTTTCATGAAAATATCACTATACGATTGCGAAAGAACTCCAAGAAGTTCATCATGAGCTTCGAGATTCAAACCAAGTTCATTCCACATTGGACGATAATCAACAGTTGCTTCGGACATACAAGCCGCCTTTCTTTGAAATAATTAGCTTCAGTAAGCAGTTTCCTGTTTAACCATATTTTATTCAATTGTTACTTGCAAATATATAGCATGTGTGATTTCTTTTTTTCAACCCTTCCGATTATGGCAGCTTGTAAATTATCGTGTTCATGAAGATCTCGAAGAGCTGATTCCACGTTTTCTTCGGAAACCGCGAACAGCAACCCACCGGAAGTCTGTGGATCAAAAAGGAGCATTTTCAGGTTGTAGTCCATACCGTTTTCAAAATTGCAGTGTTCTTCCGCAAAACGCTGATTACGAAATGACGCTCCCGGGATACAACCCATTTCAACAAGCCGGTAAGCATCATCAAGTAACGGTACATCTTTAGCAAAGATCCGGAAACTCACATTACTTGCCTTTGCCATTTTCATTGCATGCCCAAGCAGGCTGAATCCGGTTATGTCTGTGGCAGATCGCACTTTGTGTTTTTTCATCACTTCAGCTCCAGCACTGTTCAGTTGTTTCATCGATTCCAATGCCTGGCGATATCCATTCTCGGTGCCTTCTTCAATGCGGTGTCCGGCTACAATTGCACCAGTTCCAATTGCTTTCGTAAGTATCAAAAAATCACCAGCCCGGGCAGCGGCATTGGTTGTCAAATCATCAGGATGAACTATTCCGGTAACCGCAAGACCATACTTTGGCGGGTAATCATCAATTGTGTGGCCGCCAACTATGACTGCTCCTGATTCATTCACCTTATCAATACCACCCCGCAGAATCTCTTTTAGAACGTCAAGCCCGATACGGTTCTGTGGAAACATAACAATGTTCAGTGCATTAATTGGTTTTCCTCCCATTGCATACACATCACTTAAAGAATTTGCGGCAGCTATTTGCCCGAACTCATATGGATCAGAGCAAATCGGAGGAAAAAAATCGGTTGTTTGTATCAGGGCAATATCATCTGTCAGTTTCCATACACCGGCATCATCGTGTGTGTTAATATCAACAAGAAGTCTTTCATGTTTTGTATGCGTCAGTCCGGCAAGGGCATCAGTCAACTGGTCTGGCGGCAGTTTCGCGGAACAACCGCCGTATTCTACTGTTTTTAGCAGGTCAAATGACATCGTACAGTTTTCCTTTTCAGAGTTGAATTATATGTCCGGCTTCAGTCATTGTTTCGAGAATAGTGTACATGTTCGAAACGGTTCCAACCGCTATCTCTTCCATTTTTTCGAAATGGTTTGCACATGTTCCGCAAACAAGAATGGTAACACCTTTTTTCTCAAGAGTTTTCAATGTTTCCACAAGTGGAGAGTCTGCACATGTAAGGAAAATTCCGCCATTATAGAAAACAAGGTGTGAAGGCAATGGGGTCACTTCATCAATAATGTTGATTAAAGCCTGAACCAGAATCTCTCCAAGCTCATCTGAACCCTGTCCCATTTTATTTTTTGAAAAGACGATAATATGATTTTTGGGAGGTGCTGTGCAGTATGAAGCTGCATCTGGCTGAACAAGCGTCTGGTCCTTTTTTTTGACCGTAATTGTGAAAACATCGCCCTGCTGTGTACTTTCCGGTTTCATGCCATTATCGGAAAGGAATCGGATTACATTCTCACAAGAGGTTACATTGTCGATAATAATACTCAATTGTTCGCCAGGTGAGATCTCGGAAAGTGCTTTTTTGGTCATTATAAGTGGTTTAGGACAAGCCTGCCCTTTTGCGTCAACGGTTTTCATAATATTGATTTCCTTTCAATTTCAGGAAGTAAATACACAAAAAAACTGTTATTACACCAATTTTCAAACTGGTGAAATTGTACCTGTAGAAAAAAGTTATGGCTGTTCTGGGGATTTGAAGCTTTAAGAAAAGGAATAAAAGAAAGTTCTGAAAAGGAAAAAAGGTAACGTTTGGAGTGTGGAAAAACCTGGAGGAGATGTTTCATTAGTATAATCCTTACATGTTCAGATATTACCAGACCGGTCTTATCTTATAATGTGTTGCTTTCAGGCAACTCCTTTTTGATTATTTCGTGTTTAAAGATGCTTAATAAATCAAAATTAATTCATGAGCATACATTTCACACATAAAAAACGAATTTTGTGTATTTCAAGATACTGCTCTGAATATGTTCATCATTAACCGATAAAACATTTTTTTCACGCATCGTAACACAATAATTATATTCGTGTTACTATGGATTTTGAGTCTCACTCTTAAACGAAGAGAGTATTTTGTTTTTCTGTTATCACAAACTACACTACGTATTCATGATAACGGGGCTTTTGGTAATAGCCGTGATAGCTAAAGATTCCACAGATCTTGTTGAATTGCAGCCAATGACAGTAACCAGACAACGCATTATAGAGTATGATTGTCTCGATTCTTCCCTGATTTATCGTGCCAGTGAATCAAATTCCATAGATGGATTACTAACAAATGTTGCTGGTATTGATGTTAAACGAAGTTCACCTTTTTCGGGAAAAGGCAAAAGTGTAACATTACGTGGATTTGACGAATCCCGTTTTCTGATACTTCTTGATGGACGGCAGCTTAACGGTGCAGGTGTTATGGGAGGAGATTATGTAGACTGGTCTTCATTATCAACCGATAATATTCAAAAAATTGAAGTGATAAGAGGTCCAAAATCAGCCGAGTTTGGTAATACCTTTGGTGGTGTGATAAATATTGTTGCCAGAACCGGTAAAGATCTTCCGGAAAAGACTTCTGTGTCGGTATCGTATGGTGTTTTTTCTCCCGAACATTCACAGGATATTTATGAAAAAAGAAAAACAAATGTTTCACTTGCACACAGGTCACATATCGGGAATTTCGCGACAATTGATTTGTATGTGTCACATGCAGAAGGCAAACCATTCCTTCGTAATAATTATCATGAAAGCACCAACTTTGGTGGTAATCTGTCTCTTCATTTACCTTTAGACATAGAATTTGCAGCCGGACTGCGCACTGCAATCCAGGACCGGGGATTCGCGATTGAGAATCATTCAGGGAATACAGATTACAAAAAAAACTACCCGGAATCCAACGGCAGTGCCGGGGGAGGGCCGGGCATTGCATGGAAAGGCGGAGAGTTCTATTTCGGTGACCGGAGCTATTGGAAAAACATCCGGACTCAGACCGATTTTTCTCTTTCTAAAATGTTTGATAATGTGAATTTAACGGGGCGTATATTTCTCAACGATCAAAACCGGACAGAATATTTCTACGCGATTACCGATACCAGCAATCTTGTCCTTGAGCGGTTTGCAAAACCGGAAGACAATACCTGGGGATGGAACATCAAGGCTGATCAGAATCTTGGAAAAGGTAATACCGTTAAATATGGTATGGAAGGGCTCAGTTTGCAGTACAATAATACAGATATCCGGCATGTTGATACTTCATACTTTTTGAGTCTTCCGTCTGATGGTTCACAAAAGACGATTCGCGCTTCAAATCTGTACTCTGCTTACCTGCAAAGTGAGTTATCTCTCATGGAAAGACTGGAATTGACACCTGGTGTGAGATATGACTACTATTTTGGGAATAAACGGGATTCTACGGTTGACGAAACCAGATTGCAAGGCATAAGTCCAAATGCAGGTGTAACACTGAAAACATGGAAAGGTGCCGTGGTGTCCATTAACGGTTCTTACCGCTATCGTTTCCCTTCATGCCCTGAGCTGTACTGGTATTATGACGGGCATTCATTTATTGGCAGGAAAGAACTCTCACCCGAACGCGCCAGACAACTGGACATAGGTTTTTCCCAGGAACTGCCCGAAAAAGGAGCCTTTAAGGGTACGTTCAGAATAGAGGGTTATCATTATATTGTAAATGACTATATAAGAACTGTATTTGGCGGGCGTCCGGTTGCACCTGTTCAGCCAAAAGCCAGTCGTCTCATTTACAACATAGACAAAGTTAAATTCACAGGTTTTGAACTTGAAACAAAAATTGCCCTTTTTGACAATCTGAATTTACAGGCAAATTACACGTATCAAATTACACATAAAACCGGTGATTTGTACGACAGCAGTACAATATACAGTAACAGATTACCTGAACTCCCCGAACATAAAGCCAACGCTGGTATGGATTATACCTTTAATAATGGTTTATCTGCCGGGGTTGCAATGCGCTTTGTTGGAGAACGGGAAGTAATACAGGAAAGTTTTTCAATCAGCGGGGCAGGATATAAAAAAGTTGATGCATTTATGACAATGCGCCTGTACGGAACATACCCGGTTTATTCCTCAGATGCTTTTGCTGCCAGAATCAGGTTTGGTATCGACAACCTTTTTAATAGCGACTACGAAGAAGAACCAGGTATTGCGATGCCGGGGATAACTACTACAGGTGCGGTAGAAATTATATTTTAAAACTGTAACTACTCATGATAAATGGGTGAACAGGTTTATTTAGACATTAATTTGCAGGACAAAAATATTAAAAGCAGCAACTCAGAAAAAGCGCGCCTGGGAAACTGTTTCGAAGCTTATTTTGGCAAAATTCAACAGGGATTGAATATGATTGAGAAAATGAATGTTTCAAATCCGGAATACTGGATAGAGCAATGGAACAACCTGAATGCTGCCAATACTGTAATTTCAGGATACAGCACCCAAGCAACATGGAATGCCATGGCTGCAAATTACTGTAAGCATAATGATAAAAATGACAATGATAAACGCATCAAAGAGGTGATATCAAAGCTTGAAAATGCAGGCTTCTGTTTCAAAAACTCCAGGATACTTGATGCAGGGTGCGGACCGGGGTATTATGCAAAAGCTTTTGCAGAAAGAGGCGCAAATGTTGTGTGCATTGATATTTCTGAAAAAATGATCCAGAGATTAAAAGATGAATTGCCAGAATCAATTCAAGAGCGCGTAACTGCATTCGCAGCGGATTGGCGTTCGCTAAACCTTGTCGAAAAAAGATTTATTTCTGCTTTTGATCTCGTTTTTGCCAACATGACACCTGCAGTAACAACTCATGAAACATTATTTAAGCTTATCAAGGCAAGCAGAAAATTATGCTGGTTTAGTGGGTGGGTTGGACCTCGCAAAAACTCTCTTCACGAACAGATTGTCCAGACCGTGAAACCCGAAAGGCCTTATACTTTTGTGGGGAATTTCATGGTTGCGCTTAACCTGCTGGTTACATCAGGATTCTATCCTGATTGCAGTTTCACACCTGTTCAATGGACACAAAACAAAACTGTCGAAGAACTGCTGGATTTCTATTCTGTATTTTTATCTGAAAATTCAAGGCCTGTACCTGATAAAATACGAAATATAATTGAAGAATGCTTGAGACAACATGCCCGAAATGGTGTTGTTCAAAACTCTGTTAAGGGATGTACTGGTCGGATGTTATGGTCTGTTCAGCAATAATACTGGGGGTATATGGGTGATACAAATTACTGACAATTTACTTAATCCACGGAAAAAAATTCAGGAACTCCTGTTGAAAAAAGATACTGCACAGGTTCTGGAAATGGCTGGAATGTTACACGGGCATTATTGTGTCGGACTTGCACTTGGTGTAAAAGCTGTTGAGGTCGGTTTTACCAGGCTTGGAATTTCAGACAACACAGGTATGGAAGAAATCATGGCAGTTGTTGAATGTAACAACTGTTTTGTTGACGGTATTCAATTCGCGTCCGGTTGTTCTCTTGGCAATAACGCACTGGTTTACAAGGATCTTGGAAAAACTGCAGTTACATTTTATCGGAGGGGATCTGATGAAGCGGTTCGGTTGTGTGTTAAATCGTTTGAAATAAAAACCGGAAGCAAAGAGGAGCAAAAGGAAGCTCAGGAATTGTTCGACAAGGCGGTTAAACGCAGGGAAAAGCTTTCCGTTGTTGAAAGCAAACGTTTGAAAGTGCTGTCGATACAGCGTTCGTTTGCTGTAATCAGACAGCCGGATGAGGATGTTTTCACTATATCAGAATGTGATGTACCAGGGTTGTCATTTGCACCCATATTCGATTCGCAGGAATGCTGTGTATGCGCTGAAAAGGTAATGGAGACTAAAGCCGGATTTCGAAACGGAAAACCGATTTGCAGAACATGTTCACAGGAAGAGTTTCACATGGTGCTTGGATCCGGCATAACTTCAGGAAATGCAGTACGGGTATGAAACTGCGCTTTCCAGGATACTTGCTGGTGCTGGTAGTATTTCTGCTGACTGGATGTGTGAGCCAGAAGGCAGATGACAACACAAACAGAAAAACAGTTTGCGATACGCTTATGGATGCTGCCGGCAGGACAGTATGCATACCTGCGCGGGTAAACCGGGTTATCTCACCTTTTACAATGTATACACGTTTGATAGCAGCATTGGGCGGGTGTGATAAACTGGCTGGAATTTCTCACACCTGTCTTCTGCCTGAAGAGTTATACGGATGCAATGGAGTGCTTGGGCAGTTGCCGGATATCGGACCTTTTGGAGCAAATATTGAATTAATAGCTTCATTGAATCCCGACCTCATTTTCGCATCGCAATCCGATATAGGGACATTCACAAGCAAAACTGATGCTTCTGTTGTGGCTGTTTCATTTTCAGATAATTTATCCATGCTGGAAATGTTCAACCGGCAAATTGATATTATCGGCAAAGCGCTTCGGCTGGAAAAGCAGGCTGACAGTCTTAAAACTTTTATCTCTTCTGTATTGGAACCGGTGATTACTGTTACATCAAATATTCCCGACACTGCCCGACCACGTGTATATTTTGCCTGGACAAGCTGGACAGGGGATATTCTTAATACTGTATGTGAATTTGATCCGATAGAACTTGCCGGTGGCATAAATGTTGCCCGTGAAGCCACTAACTTTTCAAAAGGGGAACGGGGTATTCTGGTCTCAAGGGAACATATTCTTAACTGGAATCCTGAGTTCATATTTATTTCCAGATATCAACCTCAGAAATGGCATCAGAACGGAACAACTTCTCCGATTCCGGTGACTATACAAAATGTAATTGACAAGCGATTTCTGCAAACTGTTGATGCTGTTAAGAACAAAAATGTTTTTTATACAACAGCTTTTTGCAACTGGTGGCCTCATCAGCGTGCACTCGTACAGATTTTATACATGGCAAAGCTTTTTCACCCCGGGCTTTTTGCTGATCTGGATGTTGAGGAACAGGGGAATAAAATTTTCAAACGGTTTTATGGAGAAGACAGTCTTTATACGACTATGGCAGAAGAACTGGAACTATACCGCTGGTAACAGATATGAAATCCCGAATTATACAATTAAAGTATCGTAAAGCGATCGCACGAAAATCAGTTTTTATTTTTCTGTTATTGATTGTTGGGTTCATATTGGGTATTACCGGGCTTGGTATTGGACCGATCAAGTACAGTTTCAGTGATATCGTTGGGGTGTTGACAAACAGTTTTTTGAATACCGGATCTGAGGTTGCACCAACCGCACAGATGGTAATTTTTAATATCAGACTGCCCAGAATAATACTTGCCCTGCTTTGTGGATTTGGTCTTGCCATTACAGGTATGCAAATGCAAATCATATTAAGAAACCCTCTTGCGAGTCCATTTACGCTTGGAGTTTCTTCGGGCGCAGCATTTGGAGCTGGTCTGGCGATTATTTCCGGCATCACTGTTATTGGTGGAAAATACATGCTTGTCGGAAACGCGTTTGTTTTTTCACTGCTGCCATGTCTTGTTGTCTTTTTTCTTTCCCGCATAGGCAGTTGTGGACATGGTATGCTTATACTCGCAGGTATTGCCATGAATTTTATCTTTTCTTCTTTTTCAACACTCTTGAGTTATTTTTCAAATTCAGAAGAACTCAAAGCCCTTTCCCTATGGACAATGGGTAATCTGGGACGCGCTTCATGGGATGATATCGTGTCATTGTCAATAATACTTCTGATTACGGTTCCGTTACTTTTCATGCAGAACCAGAAGCTGAATGTGCTTAATGCCGGTGATGAAAGCGCAAAGGGGCTGGGGGTGAATGTGGAAAGAACACGAATTGTCGTACTTGTGCTCACCTCCCTTGTATCTGCTTCAATTATATGCTTTACCGGTATGATTGGATTTGTCGGGCTTGTATCTCCTCATATTGTGCGGCTTCTTATTGGTAATGACGCTCGATATCTTATGCCGGCATCAGGGCTTTTCGGTGCTGTATTTCTTCTTGGTTCTGATGTAATGGCATTGAAAATTATAGAACCAGCGGTACTGCCCGCAGGAATAATTACCTCTTTTACAGGTTGCCCGATACTTCTTTATCTGATAATTAAAAAACAGAAGGACAGGGTATGGTAGACCTGAAAATAAATGGCCTTTCCTTTAAATATGAAAAACATCCCGTATTCACTGATGTAAATTGTATCATCAGCAAAGGCGAAGTCGTTTCTGTTGTGGGTAAAAATGGAGCAGGTAAATCGACACTCCTTAAATGCATCAATCACATTTTAAAACCAGTTAAAGGGAATGTGTATATAAATGATAAAATTGTTGCCGCATTGCCACAGTTGGAGCGGGCAAAAAAAATAGGGTATCTTTCACAGCAAAGTGAATATCTATTCCCGACAACAGTGTTTGATGTTGTACTTACGGGGAGATTTCCTCATTCACCTGTCCGGTACACAAGACAGGATGAAGAGATTGTGGCACGTATTCTTGCAGATATGGAATTGTCCGAATTTTCGCAAAGGTATTTTAGCCATCTCAGCGGTGGTGAACAGCAGCAGGTTTTGATTGCGCGTGCTCTTGCCCAGGGTGCAGATGTACTTCTTTTTGATGAACCCACTAACAATCTGGACTTAAAGCATCAATTGCAGATTATGCGCCTCATACGAACTGTTGCACAAGAAAAACAAATAACATCAATACAGGCTATCCATGACCTGAATCTTGCAGCAGCTTTTTCCGACAAAATTATCTTGATGCATAAAGGTCGTATATTTAAAATGGGTGTACCTCTGGATGTCTTGACCAGAGAAATAATACTTGAATGTTTTGATGTTCACGTGAAAATATACAATCATGGTGGTACACCACATATTGTAATGCTTGAATCATCTGAAACAAGACCAGTTGAAAACTGATCTGGCAGTTGTTTGCAAATCCACTTTTTATAATTGATTAACGGGGAGCAGAAAAGGCTGTGCAGCAGAAGGATCCACTTTTGGGAGGTCAAAATGTTCAGGTTTTGGCAAATACATTGCATCTATTGCAAACTGTTATGCAGCTGCAGAAAAAACATACCATAAGGTTATAGTATGAAAAGAACTAAAGAGTGTAAGTGGTATCAATTTTGCCCGATTAAAAGATATTACGAAAAAGGTTTAATCAATGTTGAATGGGTGAGGGATTATTGTCATGGAACGAAAAAGTGTGTACGATATATAATGGAAGAACGAGGGGAACCTCATCCGGACTGGATGATGCCTGATGGCACACTGGATCTGAATCTGCGGCTGACCATAAGAGACTTTTAAAGAGTAGAAATGGCCTTTTTTATACTTCATTTCAACATCACCATAATTTATATTTTGCCAAGAAGTACGAAAAAAACAACAATTGGAGTTTTAATTTATGCATCATATTGATTACATGGCTGTTTCTGAAAAAGTCATACAACAGATTCGAAAAGGCGCATTTCTCACAGTACAGGCTGGAGATGATTTAAACGTTATGACAATTGGATGGGCATCATTGGGTTTTTTGTGGGGCAGGGATATGATGACAATAATGGTGCGAAAATCCCGCCATACATACGGAATAATTGAACGTGCATCAGAATTCACCGTAAGTGTTCCCATGACTGATATGTCTAAAGCATTGAATATTTGTGGTACGGAATCCGGTAAAGACATAGATAAATTTAAAAAATGTAACCTTGAGATATTTCCGGGTCAAAAAGTGACTACACCAATTATTAATACTCCCGGTATTCACTTTGAATGTAAAATTGTTTATAAATCTGAAATGGACCCTTCACTTCTGATTGAATCCTATAAACATCTGTACCCGTTAAAAGATTATCATTCTATCTATTACGGTGAAATTAAATACTGTTACTCTACAATTGATGAAAAAGGATAAAAAGGTTAATCCTGGAATCTAAAATTTCGTTACCAGAATGATTGAGTTTGCTCTTTTGGCTTTGTCGACCGGATAATTCTTTCAATTGTTACAGTATCTCTCTCGTTGTGCAAAAAAACAATTGATAATTCGAGAAAGAGGTGCTGTGATTCATTGATCATGTTTTCATCAATATCCCTGAGTTTGAAAGAATGTACCTTTAATCCTTTATTGGAAAATCGGATTGCCGATCTGTTATATATCAAAGAATCACTGTCATAAAGGTATTTATTGGTATCGCCTGAAGTGGATATGAATGTTATTGATTGAGGATCCCATTCGGTAATTTCTGAAGATTTGTTGATACTGGAAAAAATTCCCTGAGCTGCACGATGAGCTTCCTGTTCAAATCGTGCATGTCTGGCATGGGTATAAACATGTTTATTAAGAAAATTCCAGAAATAGTATACAGAACTAATAACAATTGATGACAGTGCGAGTGCTGTTATAAGTTCTATAACTGTAAAACCACGTTTGCAGCAAAGAGAGAGCTTTTTTACCATGAATACCCCTGAATCATTCTAAAGCGAACAGGTTTTTGGGGGCTGGATTTAGCTGTTATAACCAGCTCTATTTCCACAAGAGATGTTGATCTGTCCTGGGGTATACTGCCCCAGAAAAATTGCTCGGGTACTAAAATATTCCTTTGTACCTCAAATGCTTTTCCGTTTACGATTGCTGTATAGTTGCTGTCATTTATTGTTTCCTGTTTTGAAGCAATGTTACTGATACGTCCAAACTCATTTTCAGCCACAAGACGAGCGTTAAGGACCATTGAAGACCTGGATCTGATTCTGTCTGCAGAACCGGTGGCTTTAAGAAGTGCAGCTGTAATACAGCTGAAGATGAAAACAGCTACAAGTACTTCAAGAACAGTAAATCCGTTTTCATGTTCAAGTTTCAAAATCCGTCCTCCTTCCAGTCTATTATTGAAGGAATTCCGGAGTAGAAGGGAATACGGTATTCATTGATAGTTCCAAGAACCGAAAGCTTGCCTGGCAAAGAGTTTTTATGATCCTCAATGGCTGCTCCGGATGAATCTACCGGAGTAGTGGATGTCAATGCCGATGCAGCAGCATCACAGTCTATAACTTGTGATGCAAGCACAAGCCCCTGCATTTTACCACGATGGCATATTTTTCCATTTGCCCATAATATACCGGTAATAACTACTCCATGATCAGTTTTTATGCCGCCTGGATTCGATAATGCCATACATACTCCGTCAATACTGGCTTCATCTCCCAGAAATATGGAGTAGGGGAGTGTGTCTGTCGTATTTAAAGACGATCCGGAAGAAACCAGAGTACTTTTACCATGAACTGCAGCGTTACCATATACAGTTATGCTCGATTTTGCGAGAGCATCTCCCTTGAACCTGCAGAAATCACCCATGAAAATACGGCTTTGAGAATACAGTGATGAGTTATTAATTTCTGTTTTGTCCAGTATCCTTATTTCGCCGGCTGCAATAAAACTTATACCGTCAATGTTGACATCACCGGTAAATTGAACATCACCCCGAACAATTATCTCCTTGCAGTCTTTCCATTTTAGAGGTACATAAGATCCGTCTAAAAGTAAAGATCCATTAACAGTATCGGAAACTTTTTTGAGGTCAACTGAAGACATGATTGTAAGCGGCGGGTCAATAAGTATACTGTCAATTTCAGCGAGCTTGTAATCATAATCGGCTACAAGATTCTGGAGAATTGGAGATTGAGCATCATTTCCCTTTTCTTTATGAACCCGTATGCCGTCCGGTTCCGGGCCTTCCCATTCAAAATCGGAATGATAAACAAGGACTGTATCTGGAAATGCCGGTAATTTGCTGCCAAGTTTCGCTTCAACCACGCGCTCAACATCCCTGTATCGTCCTGTTGATCGTAACAGGAGGAAACTGCCCGACGGTTCAATAGATACCTCGCAGTTGCCAAAAGAATCGGATGTAAAAAGATCCAGTTCCGATGGTTCGGAACCAATATTATCACTGATTGTTATTGAATCACCGTCAAACATGCCACTGCTGAAAAGTGAATCGAGCGTTGAAATCGTTTTCAGAGTATCGGCCTGAAGCGAGGAGTCTACGTATACGGCAAATCCTTTGTAAATACCGGAACGGGCGTTAAGAAGAGCCTGGTATGCTGAGGGGGAACGCAGTGATGGTTTGGCTAAACTCATCTGGTGCAGAATGTAAGAGAAAACCGTAATAAATGCGATAGATGAAAAAAACAGAACAAGCGGCAGAACACTTCCACGGTTTGCTTTATTCTTAACCTTTACAATTTCATTCTCCTTCAACAGAAAGTTCATAAGTACCCCGGAGATCCCTGAGTGTAACCCGATTTTCACTTATGCTGATAATTTTCTGATCCTGTACAGTTTCTCCAATACTGCGAATATAGGTTTCACCCCTCTGATCTTCAAGTATGGCAAGAGGTTTCTCTTTGATAAGAATTCCTTTGAGAAAAAGTTGCGTGCGTTGCGGTAAAGGTGAAGACTTTCCGCTGCTTTTCTTCTGTTTCTGAATAAAATTGCGAAAAGGATTCTCGAAATCTCCTGTATATGTAAAACTGGAATCATTTGTTTTGTAAGCAAGTGCCCGTTCTATCAATTCAAAATTATTTGATTTTAGTGGAGAAAATTCATTTCTGATATTTTTGTTACCTTTTTTTAATCCAGAAGGAATTTGGTCAATCATGGAGAATCCTGAGTACAGAAGCAAACAGGCTGCTGCAAGCATCAGGTAGGATATTGTGCTTTTGTCACTGTTCATTTTTCCCCCATGGAAGGAATATAGCATGTAACCAGAATCCTTGTTTCCAGTTTTCCTATAGTGGTTGATTCCATTGCAAGACGCTCAACTTTGAACATGTGCGGAAGTTTTTCTATCGAAGAAACAAATTGACCGAGTGCATGATAATTGGTTGTCAGATTAATAACAACAGGACAAAGAATAAAATCCGAAGTTCTGGTTTCATTTTGCGGCTGCATCTTTACAAATTGAATATCAGATACTTTAGCTTTGCCTATGAGTGTTTCAAGATAGAAAGAGAGGTCTTCTGAGCCGGATGCGGCGGCAGACAAGGCTTCAAGACGCCCGCTTAATATTTTGTTCTTCTTTTCAATCTCCTGCTTTATTTTTGAATAGCCGTTTTTTGATGAAATCAGATCATGGTAAGTGGTCAGTTTATGACTGCTGTGGTTCATTTTATGGTATGAAGGCAATACAAAATGGATTAAACCTGCAATACTTATAAATATTGCAAGACAGACAATAAATATTGTAAAAGATTCCCGTTTCAGGGATTCAATAATTTTAACATGCATATTATTCTGAACCTGCATAAATTCTGCTGCTTTTCATCACGTTCCATGGATGACAGTGATGTATGTGTAATTAAATCCGATGAATTAAGTTTCTTTATAAGATCTGTTACAATAATTTCACTCTCTGCCCATCCTGCCAAAGCTACCCTGATTTTGTCGTTCGTATCTGACAGAGGTTCAGAACCAAGTTTTTCAAAATAAAGTTTGTCCGGCCTGATACTCCCAAGTAAGTACAAAAAACGTCCCCAGGCAGTGGGGCTTGAAGAGATCTTGCTGATTCTTAACAGTTTATCTGAAAGTTTCTCGCCTTCACTGATAATCCCCCTGATTTCGCTGTCATTGGCCAGAATACTACGATATTCCTTTTCGTATTCATCAGCTTTTATCTCATACCGGTTATTGAGTAACAGAAAAATCCCCCCTGTAAGTGCAATAGTTATTATTGATAATGCACAAACAGCAAGAGAAGCTGAACGATATTTTCTGAATCTGCTTGCTTCTGTCGGACCACCTATCTGAGGTATCGTATTATCCATTCCACAAAAAGCTAAACCCATAGCCTTGATATCTGAAGGCTCATTAACAGGTAAAGAAATGTTCCTGATTGAATAACTGTTATCTATGTCAAATTTTTGATCATTGAAAAGGTAAACAGTTTCGGGTAAATCTGAACCGTAAACATTTTCCCAGTAATGCCTGATACGTTTTAGAAATAGATTAACCGAATAAGAATCCGGAACGACAAATACAGAGGCCAGTTTTTTATTAATGATTACAGCTATTTTGTTGATTTTATTTTCTGAAAATGCCGACAAAAATGACTCTGATTTATCCGTACCCATATAAAGAGGAAGTGTACACATGAAAACATCATCCGGATATATTCCAAGAAGATTGTTTTGAAGAATCTCCTTATGGATTTCGAGGCCAAAATTCTGAGTACATGCAAGAAAACCGGCATCCGATTTTGCAAATGCAAATCCTTCCTGTTCGGAAGGCATTTCTCGAACCCAGTTACAGCACACACCTAAATGGATTCCGCTGCTTTTAAAAACTCCCGTATATCTCTGGTCCCAGGCAAGCTTTTTACAGCCAAGAAATTTCCATCCTGAAGCTGATTGTCCTGCTGTAGCCTGAATGTAAGATCCATCATCGGATGGGACCATGCCTCTCATTTTTTTCATAAATATCATCTCTTTGATGAATCCTGTGGAGCCATAAAACGTCTGTAATTTCTTTTATTAATTACTTCGGTTGTATCCTGTGAATTTTCTGTGTTGTTGACCGGCAGAGCTTTTTCATTCTTTTCTTCAATGACAGCCGCTTCTTCATGCTTTCCTTTTGTATCTTCTTTATCGGATGCTTTCTGCTTTTTTCCTGTTTTTTTTGTTTTTTCATCATCTTCAATCTGCTTTTGAGATTCATCATCATGCAGACTGTCGATAATCTCTTCTTTACCGTTATCTTTATTTATCCTTTTCTTGATTCTCTGAACACCCCTGTATATTTGACGTTCTATAAAATCTTTGTTGTGAATATCATACTTTTCAAGTTCCCTTTCAAGGTCTACATGATCATCTTTGGTAACTATATGGGGAGTAATGAAGACTACAAGATTGGATTTAATCCTGTTTTTGCCTGAATGACGAAACAGTGCTCCGATTATTGGAAGATTACCCAGAAACGGAATCTTGTAATTAAACTCTGTTTCCTGGTTTTTGATTAACCCTCCCAGCACAAGTGTTTCTCCATCATTTAACCGAACCGTCGTAGTTATCGACCTTGTCGAGACATTAGGATATCCCTCGTTATTGGTCTTTTCTGAATTGGATACATTTGGAGTAACTTCAGCTGTTATCTGTCCACTTTGTGAAATCCAGGGGACGATATCAAGCTGTATACCGAATTTAATAGGTTGAAAACGGGAAGTGTAGTTTTCCCCAACTCCTGTAACTATTTTAAAATATTGTGTTTCACTGACGTCTATTGAAGCCTTGTTTCCATTGAGAGTCAGGATGGATGGCTGTGCAAGTACTTTGGCTTTATCCTGAGATTCCAGAAACCGCAAAACTGTAAAAAAATCATCCGGAAGCTGATCTACAAAACCGGTAGAATTAAAAATATTCTTCACTATTTTTTTTATGAATTTACCACTCATTCCAAGTTCAAATGTCTGGCTTCCACCATATCTGTTCGATTGAGGAAAAGGTGTATAGTTATACGAACTGTCTATAAGCCGGTTATCTTTTCCGGCCCTTGCCCCGAACTCCTTATCAATATTGTTTTTGAATTCAACCACAACAGCGTCAATACGAACCTGTGGAGTAGGAATATCAATTGTATTGAGAAACTCCTGTGCAGCAACAATATCCTCGGATGTTCCGGATATAAGAAGCGCGTTCTGTTCCTTTATTACACGAACATTGCTCGCCGGTATATCTTTTGGAAGAATTGAAGGAATGTTGTCTGCTTTTATATGACGCAGATGGATGAGTTCCGATTTTGAAAGTGCTTGTCCTGAAGGGGTTGCAGTATTTCTGTCTCCTATGAGAATGACATTGTTTTTTTGTACAAAGGTAAATCTGGTACCTCCAAGTAAAAGTGCCAGTGCCTCTGTTAATGGTGCATTATTCAGTTTGGCATTTACTTCACTTTTAATGCTTCCGTAAGTGATAATTTCTATATCACTTCTTTCGGCTATTGCCTTTATTACATCTTCAAGATCCCCACTGGATACATCTAAAGAAACCATACCGTTATTGTAATCAACAAAGAAACGACCCTGTGAAGATCCACCGGAGAATCGTGGTACAGGTGATGAAGACGACAGAGGTTCAGTACCGGAGAGTACCTGGTAAATATTGTTTCGTCTTATAACTTTAAACCCGTTGCTTTCAAGAAGCACTCTCAATCCTTCATAGAGATTCACCTGATACAATTTACCTGATATTTTCCCCTCAACTTTTGTATCAGGTACAATACTGACAGCCGTTTTGGATGACAGTTCTTTAAGAAAATCTTTTACATCAACATTCTGTATATCAACGGTCAAATTACCGTCAGAATACCGTATCATCGATTTCTGCTCATCTCTTGCTTTCTGTATTTTGTAAACGCTGCCTTCTTTTACTACCTCCAGACCATTTGATTCGGCAATACTGCGCAGCCCTTCCATTATCGGAACATCTACCAGATGTAAAGTAACTTTCCCGGACACATCCTGATCAAGGAGTATGTTTATATTGTAACCCCTCGAAATCATCCGGATAACATCCCTTATATCCGTATCCTTGACATCGATTGAAAGCGTCTGTTCATTCTGAACAGTTTCATTTTCCTGAGCGGTTAAATAAAACGTGAAAAGTGTCAGTAATAAAAGAAAACAAAAACTTCTTATTTGCATTTAATACCTCAATTTATTAAGACAGCAGGAGTTATGAAACTGCACCCATAACCTGTTCAAGGTGCAGCTATGATATCCTCAACAAGCACAACACGTAAAAGTTCCTCAGGTGTTGTCATACCCTGTTCTATTTTCATTATTCCATCCTGAATCAGTGTTTTAAAACCGGTTTCCCGCAAGGTTTTCCGAATCACTGATTCCGGTATATTATCAGCAATTAAACTGCGTAGATTCTCGTTGACTGTAACAATTTCAAAAATGCCAATTCTTCCTTTATATCCCGTATAGTTGCATTTATCACATCCCTGGGCACTGTAAGCTTTAGGAAGAGAATATGCTCCAAGAAGAGATTTCCACTTTATTTGTATATCCTCAGAAATCTCCGATTCTTTTTTACAATGCGGACAAAGTACCCTGACCAGACGTTGGGCAACGATTCCTACAAGGGATGAAGAGATTAAAAAGCCTGGAATGCCCAGATCCCGCAATCTGGTGATCGCCGAGACT
This sequence comes from Fibrobacter sp., assembly GCA_012728995.1. Lineage (GTDB taxonomy): Bacteria > Fibrobacterota > Chitinivibrionia > Chitinivibrionales > Chitinispirillaceae > JAAYEB01. The sequence goes on from JAAYEB010000473.1 coordinate 34,581, forward strand.
GCATCGTTTGTATGAAGAGTTGACAGTACGAGATGCCCTGTCTGTGAGGCCTGTACTGCAATCTGGGCGGTTTCTTTATCACGTATTTCACCAACCAGAATTACATCCGGGTCCTGCCGGAGGATTGAACGTAAAGCAGCTGCAAACGTAACACCCGCTTTTTCATTAATCTGAACCTGGTTGATCCCTTCAAGTTTATATTCAATAGGATTTTCGATTGTCGTAATATTGATCGCCTTATGTCTGATTTTATTCAAACATGCAAAAAGAGTGGAACTCTTTCCGCTTCCCGTTGGACCTGTAACAAAAATCATTCCCTGGGGTTTATTAATAAGTTCGGTCATGATTTTCTGTTCGGATGGTGAAATCCCAAGATTAGCTATATCCAAGAGTTTAATATCATGTTTAAGTACGCGAATAACAGTTTTTTCTCCGAAGTGTGTTGGAAGAGTTGATACACGAAAATCAAACAACTGCCCGTTAATAGTGTGCCTGATACGTCCGTCCTGTGGAATCCTTTTTTCTGCTATGTCCAGATCTGCAAGTATCTTGATCCTGGAAGTCAGAGGAGAAAACATCCATTTTGTTACTTCCGTATACTGTTTCAGCATCCCATCAATACGGAATCTCACTACTGCAATATGTTCAGACGGTTCTACATGAATATCAGAAGCACCCAATTTAATTGCTTCATTAAAAATCAACGAAACCATCTGAACTACCGGTTCAGCTTCTGTGCGTTCACGAATCTCATCTTCCGAAAGTGAATCATCAATCTGCAATTGACGTTCATACTCGCGTGTGATTTTCCCCGCGAATTGTTTGAACATTGTATCACCCTTAAAGAGCTTACTGCGCATGAGTTCTATTTCGGACGGAGTAGTGAGTACGATCTTGATCTTGCGATCTATTGTCAATTGAACCTGCATTAAAATATCCAGGTCAAAGGGATCGCAGACTGCCAGACGAAGTGTATCAGGATCGCCTATAAGAGGAAGACACTGATTTTCTTTGAAAAATTCGGATGAAAACTCTCTCATGATATCTATACTTACAACGCTTTCAAGAGAAGGAAAAAACTCCATGTCAAATTGAGACGCCAGAGCTTTGTATATGACCTTTTCCGGAATGCCATAATTGACAGTGAGAATTTCACCGATCCTTACACCTTTTTCAGCACTGTCACGAGCTGCATTGTCAAGTGTTGGATCGTCTGTATCATAAATGCGCTTAAGTATATCACCCAGTTTTGGTATCATACCGAAAGACTTTGTCAAGAAAAAAGAGTTAAGCTGAAACAAAAATAAATGTTATATGCCAAATTCTGAAAATAACATATTGTTTAACTGTTGTCATAAATTATTACTGAAATAAAGAAGATTAATTAAAGTTTGAGTTGGAAAGCAATAACGCACAAAACCAAATTCATGGATACAAAGTTGGTTTTATCTACCTGATGAGTATTTCCCTGAAACCTGATAAATCTACTCAAAAAGAGGTAATTTGTTATATCGGCAAAATAAATTCATCTAAAACGCAGGGCTGGTAATAAAATCTGAGACTGCAAAATATTCAATATTGAAGTTATGTTCACGTCTGTTTCATAGAACATGAGCCTGTATAAAGGTTTGTTTGGGATTTAATCTGAAATTAGCTGTACAGGAAATGTAGATGTTAAAGTAAAAATGAAGGATTAACGTCGTTTTCTGTTAATTCGATCGGAAATCTGAGCAGATCTGATAAAATAAATGTTGATAAACATCTTTAACGTTTCATCAAGTTTAGTTATATAAAACACCTCAGGATTTCGGTTATTTTTTGTGAGTTCATTTTTTTGCCACTGTTCAATTTGATAAATAAGTTCATTGGTAATAATTCTCAGTTTGACACAGTAATCATCGGTTTTTCGCCAGTGATTAATCCTTATATCACTTTTTGGAGATTTTAAGGATACATCAAAATCTTTTTCTGATACCAGAGATTCTTTTGAAAGAAAATCCAGTGAATTTTTCGCAGTACAGACAAGGAAATGAAAACCTCTCAGAAATTTTGGAAAAAATGAATCAAGATAGAGACATCGCTCCCATTTTTCATTTTTCAAGTTATCTTCAAACTCCTTGAGAGTTGAAACAAAGCTTTTGCACACCAGATTTATCTGTTTAGCTTCAAAATCCGACAGATAATAAGCTTTTTCGAAAGATTCTCTGTATGTGGTTCTTTCTCTTCCTTTTCTGGTGTTTTTAATATAAGAATCATCTGTTGGCGTGATAATTACATAATCATTGTCGTTATCGAAACTGATCCTTACATATTCAGGCATTTGTGAATCGTCAGGAAAGTATAAAGAAATTTTTGCGAGATTTATTTTAAAAGATTCTCTTGGCATAAGTGTTTTAGTACTTTTGGGGTAAGCAGGATTGAAGGAAGAAAAGAGAAAAATTATAATAATCGATTTAAAAAATAAGAGCATAGCTTCATTTCCGGCATTTTGCTAATCATATATTCAAATTTAATGATATAAATTAGGAATGAGTTCTGCAACAGGTATTTGATTAATATTTGAGATTAGAAAATAGGGGGGGGCTGGAAGCTGATTTTGAATATAAAAAGAAAAAGGCAGATTTGATCTGCCTTACTGTTTTTTTTCTGCAATAAGTAAAATCTGTGGATCGAGTTTTAAATGAAGAGTTTTTGATGGTAACTGATCGTGATCCTTAATCAGTTTCAGTTGAACATAATCCTCTTTTGCTTCAAGGTGAATCAAAATTGAGATATGATCAATAAAATCTTTCAGAATGACAGGAAACCCGTTATCATCAAAAAACTGTTTTTCTCTTGGCAGTGTGGTACTGAACCAGATTTCAACCTGCAGTTCCCGGGCAAATTTTTTAAAACAGCCGAGTTCTTCCTTAGTGATTTTACTAAAATCATATCCGTCGATCATTATAAGATCGGCCGAAAAACGTGCATCGCGAATCATCGAATTGATACTTTTGAGAACCTGTTCAGTAGTAACATTATCCTGCTTAAAATTCATTATAACCCGGTTTTTTGTTATTTCATCATGAATATCCATCGCGTTGTCGAGTTTATATCTGCGCGCTATTTCCTGAAAGATATCCTCATACCAGGAAACTATATGAGTCGTATCATCCGCAAAAGAAACATGAATAACATGTTTTGCCTGGAATAGTTTATCTGTAGCAATATGAACCAGGCATGCAGTTTTCCCGACACCCTTTCTGGCAGTAATCACACCAATATTGCCATTACCAACTCCGCCTTGTGTTGATTTTTCCAGAATCCTCAACGGGCTTCTGGTTATAAGCTCTTTTTTAATCATTGAGAGACTCCTTTATTTTTTAGAATCGGCTTTCTTTTTCTCTTCGAACTCTTTTTTGAGCTGCAGTGCAATTGAATTTGGAACTTTTCCATATTTAAGAAATTCCATAGTAAACTCTGCCTTACCCTGAGTCAGAGAGCGAAGCACCGTTGAATATCCAAACATTTCACTAAGTGGCACCTCTGCTTCGATTCTGGTAAAATTACTCTCTTCATTAGTACTTATTATAATACCACGGCGCTGGTTAATGCTACCAAGAATATTTCCCTGAAATTCAGATGGCCCTTCAATGGAAACTTTCATTACAGGTTCAAGTATTTGCGGTCTGGCTTTTTCATATGCCTGCCAGAATGCGCCAATCGCAGCCTGTTGAAATGCAATGTCAGATGAATCCACAGGATGATAGTTTCCGTCATTGATTGTCAGTTTAACATTAACAATCGGAAAACCTATTACCTTGCCTTTGTTAAGGCATGCCCTGAATCCCTTGTCGCATGATGGTATATATTCATTGGGAATTACACCACCTTTAATATTGTCAACAAAATCGTATTCATTTTCCGGATTCGGTTCGAGGATACCTGCAACCCGGCCATACTGACCGGCTCCACCAGTCTGTTTTTTGTGCGAATAATCAAAATTTGCAGTCTGAGTAACAGTTTCTCTATATGCAACCTGCGGCTTTCCTGTTTCCAGCTCTACCTTGTATTCGCGGCGCATCCGCTCAATGTAAACATCAAGGTGAAGTTCTCCCATTCCACGTATAATGGTTTCATTAGACTCCTGATCTACATATGTTTTGAATGTAGGATCCTCTTTAGTGAACCTGTTCAAAGCTTTCGAAAGATTATCCGCAGATTTTTTGTCTTTTGGGTGAATAGCCAGTGAAATGACCGGTTCCGGGACATACATGGTACTCATGGTATAAGGCATGTTGTTTTCTGTAAATGTGTCTCCCGATGCACAGTCGACACCAAACAGCGCAACAATATCTCCACACCCGGCTTCAGAAATGTCTTCCATCGAATCTGAATGCATACGTATAAGGCGTCCGACCTTGAACTTCTTGCCTGTCCTTGTATTAAAAAGCTCAGATCCCTTTTTTATCATTCCCTGATAAATCCTTATATATGTAAGCTGCCCGTACTGTCCATCCTCAAGTTTAAAAGCCAGAGCAATGGCAGGCCTGGAATCATCTGGCACAATCGGAACCTTTTCCTCGTTTTTACTTGTATCAAGAGCATGGTATTTGATTTCTGAAGGATTCGGGAGGTAATTCAATACACCATCAAGTAGAGGCTGTATTCCCTTGTTTTTATATGCTGATCCCATAAAAACAGGTGTAAGTTCCAGAGAAAGTGTTCCCGCACGAATTGCGCACCGAATCTGCTCTTCAGTCTCTTTACCTTCCAGGTATGCTTCTGCCAGTTCATCTGAATACATGGAAACAGCATCAAGCAGCTCTTCACGTTTATTCTGAGCTTCTTCAAGAAGTTCAGAAGGTATTTCACGAACCACAAGTTCATCACCGCTTGGACCTTCAAAGTAATAAGCTTTCATTGTAACAAGATCTACAACTCCCTCAAGCTTCTCTTCGAGACCTATGGGAATCTGAACCATGATTGCATTGTGGCCAAGTTTTTCGCGGAGCTGGTCTTTTACACGATAGGGATTGGCTCCGGAACGGTCACATTTATTAACAAAAGCAATCCTGGGGACGCAGTACCGTTTTAACTGCCGATCCACTGTAATAGATTGCGATTGAACACCACCTACAGAACACAGCACCAAAATCGCTCCATCAAGTACGCGAAGTGCTCTTTCCACTTCTATGGTAAAGTCAACGTGTCCGGGAGTATCGATTACATTGATCGGATGATCTTTCCACGTTACATTGGTTGCAGCTGAAGCGATTGTGATTCCACGTTCCCGCTCAAGTTCCATCGAGTCCATTGTGGCCCCGACACCATCCTTACCTTTTACTTCATGAATCGCATGGATTTTTTTACTGTAGTACAGGATTCGCTCGGTAAGAGTCGTTTTTCCTGAATCAATATGTGCGCTGATTCCTATATTGCGCATTTTTGCGATATCTTTCGCCATAAACTACTAAACCTCTCACATTAAAATAATAGCGTTTCTGTACAAAAACATAATACTATCGCCAAGGTGTCATAACATTAAAAATTAAATTGCCATTCACATGAATAAGGAGACCTGTCTGGAAGGATTCATCCCATTTTTCCAAAAATTTGCCTGATACCTGGAAAATATCCCGGAAAAGTTGGTAAATAGCCTGAAGATCACCTCAGCGGCCACGAAATATAATTTCTGTCGAAAACGATGTCTATTGAAAAAAAATGGAAAAATTCCAAAAAGTGTCCGATAAAAATTGATGAAATTGCAATCCGGTGCGTTTTTCAGACATTTTAAAAATGCTGGCATAGAAAAATAACATACACAAAAAAACTCCTGATTGGATATACTCACACTACAAAAAGCAACCGGACACACCGAATTATTCTCATTATTACAGGGTGAATATCTGCAACAAAGTATTATATTTTTAATCCCACGTAATTACGACTTAGGGAGCTCAAAGTTGTGCATATTCTTTATTTTGTAACAGCTCATGGATATGGTCATGGAGTACGTACCTGCGCAATAACAAATGCTTTTTCCTCAGATATTAAACTTACACTAAAAACAGCTCTTCCAGAGATTTTTTTTTCTGAAGAACTTAAAAGGAATTTTTCGTATCAGTTTTCAGAATTTGATTGTGGCTGTGTTCAACTGGACAGTATGAGTATAAATATAGAAAAAACATTTCATAAATATGCCAAAATGGCAGATAAAAACCGTCAAATACTCCAGCAGGAATCCGACTGGTGTATAAGCAACAGGGTAGATTGTATTGTCAGCGACATAACCCCATTCGCATTTCAAATCGCAAAAAACGCCAATATACCGTCTGTTGCCGTATCAAACTTTACATGGTATGATATTTACAGTGAATACGACTGCAGGTGGTTTAAACCATATCTTGATGAAATCCATGAGCAGTATCTCATGAGTGATAATCTTTTTGCGCTTCAACCCGCAGGTGAAATGAAATACATGAAAAACAGAAAGGATATCCCTGTTGTTGCACGAACTGCAAAAAACGTAAGGGACAGTTTAAATAAAAAACTCAATATTGATAATGCAAAGAAACTTGGATTAATCTATGTTGGTAATTATGGAATAAACGGTCCAGACTGGAAAAAACTTGAACAGTTTACAGAATGGGAATTTGTCGGTGTCTACCCGCTTGGCCAGAATGTAGAAAATTATCATCTGGTAGAAAAAGGTGCCTTTTCATTTCAGAATCTCAGCGCAAGTGTCGATGTAGTGATAAGTAAAGTTGGTTACGGTATTCTTTCGGAGTGTCTTGTCAATGGGACACCCTTGATCTATCCATCAAGAGAAAACTTTTCAGAGTATGAAGTCCTTCAAAAAGCAATCAGGAGATGGGGAGGCGGGTATTATATTCAAACTGAAAGTTTCTATTCCCTTAACTGGAATGAACATCTTCAGGCAGTATTGAACTGCAAAAAACCGCAACCGGTAAAACAGAACGGTGCAGAGTATTGCGCGTTTGAGATAGAAAAGATTGCAAAACTTTAATATAAAAAAATAGATATTATGTTACGCCAGACGCAGCGTGGCCTGCTAACTCTCTTTGTGATGGAGGTGGTGACGGTTTCCACGAGCAGGCGTAGAAACCAAACTACGAATAAAATATCCACTGATAATACAGTTAATCGTTAATGAATGTAATTTCTTTTTGATTCTAAATTTGCAGGTGAGTTCACAATCGCAGAGCGTTTTTCTTTCTAAATCCATTATCAGACAGGAAAATTATAATTTTTCATTTGAACTCTCTGCCGGGTTCGCTCACCTAAAAATCTGGTTGTCGCAAAACCGTGTGAAGAAAAACGCTTGAAGGATAAGTGATAGACTGCCATTAAAGTGTAATTATATACAGAACTGTATAACTTAATCCGATTTCCTGGAATACAGAAACATTGTATCACCAGATATTCTGAATAGAGTATATTACTAAATTGCACCCGTTTATAACTTTAAAAAGATCCTGAGATAGAGAACAGGTAAACTTATCTATTATAGTATGAAAATGGCATGTCTTTTGCAAGCACATGCCTCTCCGATAAAATGATTAATCCTGAACGGAGTAACCGGAGTTGCCTGGAGAAGCGGAAAAAAAACAGCAATTTACTATAGAAAAGAGACCATGCCACTTGCCAGGGGTAAACAACCCAAAGAAGAGAGATGGAAACAAGTGATATTATTTATAACTGTCTAAGAGGTATTTATGAAAAAGACATTTTTGGTTTTAGTTATGGTATTATTTATAGCCGGAAAATCTTCAGGGAAAATCTATTCCTGGAAGGGTGGTTTGCATGTTGCCACTGCACCATTGATTGCAGGCAGTGGCATTTATTCATCCATAAGCACTCTGAAAAATACTGATAACCGGTTTTCGCGGGCTGCAGCCATTACCGATCTTGCAGTTCTTGGTTTACAGGCTGGAGGAGGACTGGTAATATTGATCAGTAATGATAATCTTCCTCCAGTGATAAGAACAATCCACAGGATAATAGGTATGGGAGTAATTGCATCAGGTGTTTGGTTGAGCATTGCAAACAGTGTAGACGACAGGGTGCCACCTGAAGCCCGGTATGCTGCTTATGGGCATAGCGCTCTGGCAACTGCACCTTTGTTACTTTTTTCTTTCTGAACAGGTATTGATTACAAGTGCGATTAGTGATTCTGAAAATTGGCCATCTCTTATAATGTTCTGGGGCGTAAATTACGTTTTACCGAGCGTATGTGAAGGCAAAATGCACCAAAGGTCAAAAGAGCACGTGATGCCGCTATACGTCCTGCCAGGTAAAGTATCCGGCTGAAAGATAAACTAAAACAGCTTTGCCGCCAGCGTTATCTCTTCACTGTTTTCACGAAAAACATCTCCCTTAACAGTAGAATATTTTTCTGCTATTGCAAATCCTGCTTTTTTCAATTCATTTTCGATTTCTTTATCTGTAAAATATTTGTGCCACATTTCAATGTTATACGTGTGTTTTTCTTCAATGACAATATGTCTTCTGAATGTTAATCCTTCTTCTTCATACTTGTACAATATTTCAAATTCAAAATGGGGGTTTGGGCTGAAAAATCCACCTTTTTTATGAAATACACAATTTGTCATCTCTTCAATTTTCTTGAAATTATGGATTGTAGGGATATCGAATAAAAATAAACCGCCATCTTTCAGATACGTTTTGATGTTTGCCAATAGACTTTTTCTTTGATCTGTTTTTAGCGCGTGAAAATCCAGATATATCAAATAGACAAAATCGAATTTTTCTTCTGTTTTCCATTCAAGATAACTCTCATTTATGTAATTGACCTTTAAGCTTTTTTCATTCACTTTTTTCCTGGCATAATCCAGTGATCTTTTTGATATATCAACTCCTGTAACGTTTGCTCCCGTTTCAGCGATTATTGATGAGTATAAACCGGGGCCGCAGCCTAAATCTAAAACCTTTTTCCCTCTGGTCAAATTGAATTTTGAAATCATCCAGTTTGCGGATTCAGTAATAAGGGCATGGTTTCTCGATGCAGCATCTATTCGCGGATTCAAATGGAGTTCAAGCATATTCTTTGAAATATGCTCATCCGTCCATATCCTCGAATATGTGTCATTACTTGCGTACGGCTTTGGTCTTTCAAAAAAAACATTTAACTTTGTAAACATATTTGTTCCTGAACAATTAGATTTCCATAGATTCCAACTGCCCATCCTCCTGTAAGTAAGCAGCAGACATTATTTGAGTTCAAGATTCTGATAATCAATAGCGAATAAATAATAATAAGTTAACCTGGTAGTTTGCTTTTCTAATGCATTCATCAGCTGATTTCTTCTATCAAGCCGGTTTATTACCTCTGCAACTAATCTTTCCTTCAAACTAAAAACACCATTTCGGTAATGTAAACGAGTGGTCTTGCTACTTTAACTGGCCTTCCTGTAATTATATTCAATTTCAAGCATAAAACTGCCACCTTTTGCCCCCAATTCAGAATGATTTAATTTAATTTGTTACCAGGGATATTGCTTGCAGATATCCTGAAATCCATTCCTTATTCCTCACTGGCAAGTGCATCCTCAATAGCTTCAATAATAACAGGATCCTGTGGTTCAACACGGCTGCCGAACCGGTTTATAATCTTTCCTTTACGCGATATAAGAAACTTGTTGAAATTCCATGTTATTTTTCCGGAATATCCGGGATTCGTGTTTTTATCCGTAAGAAATGAATAGAGTGGATGTTGATCTTTGCCGCCTCTAACCTTGATTTTGGAAAACATCGGAAACGTTACTCCATAATTGAGTTTACAGAATTGAGCAATCTCTTCATTGGTTCCTGGCTCCTGGCGCAAAAAGTCGTTTGATGGAAAACCCAGGATAACAAATCCTTTCTCATTATACTTTTCAAAAAGATGCTGCAAGCCGTCATACTGCCCGGTAAAACCGCATTTGCTTGCGACATTAACAATCAAAAGTACTTTGCCTTCATATTTTCCTATGGTTGTTTCTTCTCCGGAGATTGTTGTAACCTTGATACTGTAGATTGAATCCATAGTGTCTCCTCCAGCCAGGGTTAAATAGATCATAACGGCAGCTGCTGTTTTAAAGATTGTGTTCATAACATTCTCCTCTCAGAGAGCAGACCTTTTTAATGAATATAGAATTTTCGTATAGTAATGAGGGGCAATTTTTTTATTCGAAATGTTTATTGCGGGGTACCCACACTGCACTATCTGTGCTACAGTGATTATCATGTGCGTATTGGTGAAACTGCTGCAAATGCAAGGCGTGAGAAAAAAGATGCGCAAGAAGATGCACAGACGAATGAAATGAATGAAGAAATGATCGATGCATAAGGTATAACCGCTTATGCGTCAATTAGCACAGGCCGGGTTTGCTGCAGCCCGGCCTTTTTTTGTATCATTGCCTTTTATCAGCCAAAAGAGCCGCCCGACAATGAATACAGCCGGTTAGAATCAATACCAAAGCCTCAAAATCAGTATCAAAGCTTCAAAAAACGACGACAAAGCTTCAAAAATCGAGATCAACCGTCCAAAAATTCACAATCAGCCGGCCTAATTCAGTATCAAAGTCTGATTTTGGCCGGCTCTCATTGAATTTACGCCGGCTCAATTAGAAAAAACGGGCTTTGAAGTCGATTTTTCGCCGGCTCACCACGTTTTTTTTCCGGCTATACCTGAAAATCGAAGGCTTTGTTTGCCAAAAAACACCGGCTGAATTTGAAAAACAACCGGCTGAATTTGAGGTTTACACAAAATTTTCAGCACTTTCATATCTTACGTCAGAGGGTTCATACCCCTACCTTAAAACGATTTTTGTTTACCTCAGAGGGTTTGTACCCCTACGTTAAAAC
>JAAYEB010000474.1 GCA_012728995.1 Fibrobacter sp.
GATGGAAACAGTAATGATATTTTTGAAAATAATGCAAGTGATAATTTTACGTTCAGTTTTGAAACCGCGTTACCTGGAGATTTTGATAAGGATGGTGAAGTCGGTTTTGGTGATTTAAGTTACGTTGCAGAATACTGGCTCGAAAGCAAAGGTGGAAAGATATCATCAGACAAGATCCAGGAGTCTGGTCCTGCAAAAGACGGTACTGTCCCTAATTTTATAATGGATACAGACAGCTTGTTTGATTATGAAGATCTTGGGGTTTTTATTCAGATGTGGCACTGGTGTTTTTACCAGGAAAAGAGTAAAGATAAATCTCTTGCCAAAACAATGGCTGGACACGCACAAACCGCAAAACATGGATTCGTTAATTTAAAACCTGATTTGGTAAACAGAACTACGGTTCTTGAAATGGGTGTAAAAAGTATAAACAAACTTGTATCATTCAGATATTATGTAACTTATGATCCGATGGAATATCGGTTCAATAATTTTGAATCTGGTTCATCAGGTTCAAATACAAACCACATGGTTATTTCCGCACAAAAACATGAGTATGGAGAGTGTGAATTTGAAGCTGCATATTTATCCGCAACACAGCCAGGGTTATCCGGAGAATTTACTACTGCAGTACTGGAATTAAATGGCATTCCTCAGAAAAATTCAAAAATAAGAATACATTATGAATTAACAGGATCAAACCACAAAACAATTGAGCAGGGTATTATTGATCTGTTTCCTGATGAACACGGGGACGATGATTCAGATACAGTCAATTTTGTTAAAGATTTCACTATAGTACCAAATCCTTTACAGATTTCTGTTTATGATAAATCTCTTGAATTCAGCCATGATCCATCAATAAAAGACAAGGTGATAAACAACAAAAAAGGCACACTTTTTATTGTTCCGATAGATCAGAATGTAAAAACAGTTTCTGGAGATATAAGAATCTATGACTGGTTTGGAAACGAAGTAATAAGAACTTCAAAAAATTCAATTAAACTGCAAGAAATGCAGAAAGAGATTCATATATTCTGGAATGGAAGAAATAAAACCGGCATGCCCGTAAACAGAGGAATATACAATGTTGTGATAACTCTGAAAGAAAACAGGAGCAACAGAGTTTTAAGAGGCAGGGTGGGAGTAAAATAAAAAAATCAATATTCCAGTATGTTCGGGATATGTGGAACCCTGTGAATAACCTCGGTTTAAAGAAATCCTCTTCATCACAAGTTCCCATTTCTTTGAACTTTTTCCTTTTTTCTACACAAATTCCATTCTGTATTCAGAATCTCCAAGACCTCTAGGAGGGAAATTTAGTGGAAGAGGTGCCAATCTGTGATGGCTTTTTATGTGCACGCCAACAAACACAGGAGGTAAAATCTTAAAACACTGTGATATATAAAAAATATGATTTTTTAATATTTTTACACCCAGTCATTTTCTTCATGTATCACATTTCCAACTATATATTTTCCTTCTCTTTCTCCAGCCTCTGTGTCCTCTGCGATCTCTGCGTTTTACTATCTCC
>JAAYEB010000061.1 GCA_012728995.1 Fibrobacter sp.
GCGTACCGGTGTGATAGTAAAATCCACTTTCATCGGCAAACCACATTGCCATTGCACGTAAATGGGGCTGATCGCCAGCACCGGTGCCCAGCCAGGTAGTGGGATTCTGATTGGCAAATTCCCTGATTTCTTCAATGGTTTTCATGTATACCTCCGTGGTTGCAAGAAAAGTTATTCGTAAAAAAAAACAGTTTTAAACCATTCTTTGAGTTTATGAATGACACACCACCCTTTAGATTAGCGGATTTCGCAGCTCTGTTCCACATATCTCAAAGGTGATATAGTCAAAGGACAGTCGACTCGACAAGCAAAGGAAGCAAGGTATTCACTCCATAAGAATCGTCTGTTGCAAATTAAAATAACACAAAATTGAATAATTACACTTTCGATATCTGATCGAAAATTATTACTATTCTGCTGTAAGAAAGTTTTTCCGGTAGTCGGAGGGCGAGATTTTGAATTCCCGGGTGAAACACTGATAAAAATAAGAAGAACTGTTGAAACCACAATCCAGTGCAATTTCACTGAGGGACTTTTCATTAACACGCAGCATCCGCTTGGCATATTCCAGGCGGGTCATCATTATGTATTCGATTGGCGACATCAAGGTTTGCTCTTTGAACACACGTGAAAAATGGGATGAAGAAAGATTAGCCACACGGGCAAGATCCTCTACTGAGATTTTTTCTCCATAATGTGAATTCAGGTATTCCAGAACCCGTGTAACAGACATACGAAAATGAAATTTCGTGTTGCTTTTATTAACTCCAAATAATTGCCGGATCAACAGATGGGCGATTTTGAGTCCCCCGGCATCGAGTAACTGTCTGAAACCCGGAGCTGCTTCCTCATAATCGGTCATGAATTCCTTGAGAGCATCCACTAACCTCTGATTAATTCTGCAGGTCATCCCGGAAGTCAGCGCGTTCAGGGATAAATTGTATTCAGCAAGCTGTTGCCGCAGAAATTGAGTGTCAATCACCACGGCTATATAACGGGCAACCGTTTCGGATGGAAGCTCCTGATGCGGCTCGCTGGTAGACAGCACGAATACTGTAGATGGATCAGGTACGATAATTTTTCCCCTCAACCGGATTCTGCATTTACTGTCAAAACAGAAAATGAAGGACCAGGCAGGGTGAGTATGATCCTGTGTGATGGCATAACCGCATTGACCAGCAACCGGCATAAAAACCCCTACCCTGTCATTTACCGCATAATCAACATACTTGAGCTGTTCGGCTGTGATACAACCAACCAACTGACGAATCTTGTCGAGATCTTTCATGTTTGAAAAATAAATTGCATCACAGATATTCAAAAGAACTCAATGTACCAATCTGCTCTGCTGTTAAAAGGAGATGTACTTGTTAAAGCACGAGTCTTTTCTTCGAGTCTTTTAGCGTAAACCTCAGCAGCAGATCTTTCGATAATAAGTGAACCGGCTTCAAGTCTGACAAGTGTGCCTTTACCGAAGCAAATATTAATGTATTTGTCCTGTTCTTTTCCAGACTACGTGGACGAAATATCCTGTTGAATGGAGTCCCTTTGCAATTGTTTGCACTAGAACGCCTTGATCCTTCAGTTTTGGCATATAAAGATATTCACACATGTCTCCCCAGAGATCACACTCCTCAATTTTACACTTAGCTCTTGTAAGCATATCCTATCCAGAAGATTCTTCAGATGTATGGGAGCCCCATCTACTATCAAGAGTTCCTCTGCTTTGAGAATCCGTTCGATGTCATCAAGGATATCAGGAATAGAGGGTGAAACCTGTTTCTCTACCCACTTGAGGGACGGTGTATCATTGATAAACATTTCTGTTGGAACCAGCAACCACTTATACGCTTCACGAACTGTCTGGCGTACATATGTACACAATCTATCTGCTAGTAACATCATGTTTGGCTGGTCTGACACTCTCGTTAAAGATTTTAATAGACTTTACAGGAGTGTGAGCCAGCTTGTCAGTTTATATAATCACTAGGGGATGGTAGTGATATTTATTCTTTTGTTAATTATGGTCCGATTTCCGTTTTTAACTCTCAGTATAAATGTTCCCTTTGGTGCAAGAGAGTTAAGAGTGAAACTATGTATTCCTGATCCTAAGTTCTCTTTGTGAATCATTTTGCCTCTGAGATCATAAAGAGAAACACTACAGTTGCTTCCATTGGAGGCAGCCAGTCTTAATGTGTTTCCTTCATGTATAGCATTTTCCTCATTTGCCAAAAGCACAGGGGAAACAGAAACTGGAGGTTTTACTGTAACTGTCATGGTAGATGTACTCTGTGCACCACAACTGTTTGTGTAAGTGGCAACATACTCTCCGGACTGATTAGTCTGAATTGAAGTGATTGTGACAGTCCGGGTGTTTGCAGAAAACCCATCCGGTCCACTCCAGCTCCATGAACCTCCTGAAACCGGATGTGGTCCGAATTCAACTTCATCCCCCTGGTTCACCGTAACATCGGAGATTTCCTGCCAGGAGCCATCATTGACCCGGGCATTGGGCGTAATAGAAGTAGGGATGCATTCACTGTCACACCTCCTGCTTACGTCGGCATAGCTGCCCGAACCGGAAACTGATACGGATGACTCGCTGCAACCAGCCTTAACGCTGCAATTAGTTCCGTTTTCTATCCAAATACCAATATCAGAACATTCATAAATTTCTGCATTGTTCAAATGACAATTAACAGTAGGTCCTGATTGAACGATGAAAAATCCCCTGCCACAACGATCTGCCTTAAGCTTGTTCGTAATAATGTTATTACATGCGTTTGCATAACGCAAACCGGCATATCCCTGTCCCCAGCTACAGTTGTATGCATCTACTGTAGCAACAGTTCCGTTATGGGTTTGGTTAAACAATACACCACAACCACCAGTGTTTCGGGCAGTTATTGTGCCTTCTATAATCATACCGTCAATGCTATAAGTCTCAAGGCCATGTGACCCACAATTTTCAACGTGAATATCCTTCATATAGAGGTCGTAAATTGTGTGATTCCACGGATTGCTCGTCCTACTGTCAATACGAATGCCAATCCAGTCAATGTCAATTGTTTTCACATTTACAAAACGCAGGTCACTGGCTGCACTACTGCGGATACCATAGCCTCCCACAACATTTCTAAGGGTTAAATCGGAGATTTCAAACCCATTATGGCCGTTATTTATAATACCAGAGCCAGTAAAGTTGCAGTTAAGGGTATTGCCATGAAAGCGCAACTTTACACCTGATGCTGACACATTGATAGTCTGGGTAATTGTTCCGCTGACCAAAATATCGATTTCGCGGTTTACACCCATGGTGTTCATAATTGCAACAGCAAGATTACTCGTGGTACCTTGATCTACGTTGTCCACACGCCATACGTAGCTGCTTCCTGATTCCCTCACTTCATGTGTGTAGGCCATAACATCATTCATAAACATTGCCCCAAAAGACAATAATAAGACACAGATAACTAATTTATTAAAAATTTTCATATTAAAACAGGCCTTTCATTTAAGTGTAATTTATCGTAGAGATTCAATATTCAACAAAACGCTCTTAATCCAGTCAGGGTCATCCCTACATAATGAGAAGAGGGGGTCTTTGTGTTGTATATTCTTGTTAATTAATAGAAAACAAGATATAACTAACGAAAAAATTGAGTAGTAAAGACCTTTCTTTGTTGCCCACGACTGTCGATTATTAGTACATATCTGCCCGACTGCACCGTTGAAGTACCAGAGATGTCAAATGCTGGATGATAAATACCAGGTGACTTTATTTGGCACTGTCCAACAAGGCGTCCCTTGAACGTAAACATTGAAACAGTTGCCGGATCATCTGAAAAATAGCGCAAAACTCCGTTATCCGAACTGAAGAGAAACTTATCTGATTGTGAGGTTATTCCCTGGTATAAAGTAAATGGGTAATCATTATCACCTGTTGATACCTTATCTCCAAAATCATCATTGCCATACTCCTGCGACATTACAGGATAAAGATGAATTTTCTCGTTTGTTTCACGTCTGTTATTTCTCCAGGTGAGAAGGACATCTCTCCAATCGCATGGTTCCCATACAAATGTACCCATTCCCTGATTGTTTGGCAGATCGAAAATAACATCATTAACACTTCGATGCTGTTCAGAATATTCAACTACAACTATCTTCTCATTGTGATTAGCAGCTATAGCGTTAACCATGGACCTCAAATCGCTCACAGTTCCATGCCACTCTTCATAATAGGAAAGTCCGAAGACATCAATACGGTTGACTCCAGCATTTTTCAGACTTGTTAGCCAGTTATTCGGGTTACGCTCTGCAATTGTATGGATCATTATCAGTATGTTCTCATCAACATCCTTTACTCCATCAATTCCAGCATTTACAAGAGTAGCAAAGTTGGACATGTTGCTGTTTCTGCCATCCGGCCAGATCATACCTCCCACAACCTCATTACCAACCTGGACCATATCAGGCAATACGCCTTCCTGCTCAAATCTTTCGAGGGTTTCTCTGGTGTAAGATCGTACTTTTTCTGTGAGTTGATTAAAATTCAGTTCTCTCCATGACATTGGTTTATGCTGTTTTCCAGGATCTGCCCACGTATCGCTGTAATGAAAATCAAGAAGGAACTTCATTCCTGCATCTTTTACCCGTTTAGCCATTTGCAGGGTAGATTCCAAACCACAATAACCCTGTCTGGAATATGGAGATTCGCTTTCACCAGGAACTGTAGCTGTTGGATCAACAAAAAGCCTCAGCCGAATATAATTGAACCTGTAATCACCAAGAATCTCAAATATATCTTTTACTGTGCCATTGTCTGCATACCTGACACCACCAGCTTCCCTTTGTGGAATCCATGAAATATCAGCTCCCAGAATGAATGGCTCTGATCTCGAAAAAGTGTTTGACACAGAACAACAAAAAAGTATCAATGAGATTTTTACCAAATTATTAATCATTTTGCATTTCTCCTGTTTCGGTAACATGAACAGATTTATTTGTAAATATATACAAGCTTGTTTTCTTCCTGTTGATTCATATAACTCAGTCTGATCCAGGAATCAGAACGGATCACAGAGCAAACCCTGACTTCATCGATAATGCCGGTAAAATTCCTGGAAAATTTCATATTGCCATGGGTTCCAATTGTAGTGTTTTCACCTGCTCCGGCATATTGAATTGGGACGGAAGCTGTTTCTGAACAGCATAACTGTCCGTTTATAAAAAAGCGATGTTCCAGTGTCTGACCGTCAAATTGATATACCAGAAAGTTCCACCCGGTTTTTTGCAGAAATATTCCAGATCCAAGGAACTCATGAGTCACAGTGTCTGGTGCAGTTGGATCAAATAAATAAGCACCATGGGTTCCCTTACTATTCCAACTGTCATCCATACGGATCAGTGCAGCATCCCCGATAGAGATCACCTCACTTCCAATTATATCAGGCGTATCAAGAAGTGCCCATGCAGACAGTGTTACAGTGCTCAACTCTCCCAGTAAGCTGCTTATTCTGATATAGTCGTCATCATTGCCATGAAATCGTTGGGCTCCACCCAGAATACCACCTGTATCTGTTACATGACCCATCTTGACTCCGGAATGGTTATTGGCTGTAGCATCATCACAACCCTCAGAAAGATGCCAGACTGCAGTGAATCCATCCGCAGTATCGAAAACATTACCAGTTAAAATATTTTGCATGGAATCGGTATTGCCCCAGAACATGCGTAGACTCTGAGTGCTGTTGTTTCCATACACTGTATCAACAAGTATCCAGACAAGAGCCTCACCATTTTCACGATCCCAATGTTCAATTGCAACAGGTAATGGCCTGCTATTTTGATTTGTAATTACAAGGTCGTGACCATCAGATGTAAATTCGTTTAAATTGATGTTAAAATCTGCGAGTCGTAACGCTAAAGGGAAGTTGTAGATATCCTCATCAATAGCAGCTCCATTTGATGTGGTATTGAGAAACAGTGTCTGATGAAATATTCCGCTTTCAGGCAGTATCTGTGTTGTCTGATCACTAAGAACTATGGCAGAATTTGATAAACGGAGATCTGATACATCTGAATCAGTTGAAGATAAATAGATTGCAGGCAGTACTCCTGCGGGTACGTGGTCTATTACTGCCCGACCAGCTCCAGGTTTAACATAAGCATGGTATTCGGTACCACTTAGATATACAAATTCTACCGAGTCATGAAAATTGTCTGGAAGGATAATTTCGAGGGTACCTGGTTTATGTAATGTCTGATTCTCGAGAAGAAGAGTATCCTCTGTAAAAGAAATACCCATACAAAGAAGAGAGGTACGACTTGTTTGATTATGTGCCTGAAGATTATAAGTGTTTGTAATACTCAGAGTGACAGAATAATAACCATTACTGTCGGTGATACCCATTGGTACTTCCGCATTATCTTTATTGGGAACATAATCTTGAGGTATGAATTTAACTTCAGTTTGTATACCTGGTGAACCATCCTTATGGATAATATGACCTGTTGCAACAAAGGTGTTTGGTAAATCGGTTCCACCACCAGCATTTGTTGGAGAGTTACATTGAATTATGCCCATACTTAAGACTATAAGAATACAAAACAAGGGTATTAAAGCATGGTAAACAGGCTTGAAATATGCAGTCCAGAAAATATCCTGATTTGGTTTGTTGAACTGTTTTTCTGTAGAATGATACTGCATAAATATTTCCTTCAACTTATCTTGTCCAGGATTGATCTGGAGTACTCTTCATCACTGGGAATAGCTGCACATTTAAAGCATAAACAATATTGCAGTTTTCCCCCTTTTCATTACACTCCAGAAATTCTTTGCGTAACTGGTCTACTTTTGTGCAAAATTGTTCATATTTTTCCCGACTAATACCCTTTATAGACATTGAAATATGGCGATCTTCCATGGATAACGTCTCCATTGCATGGAGAGACGATTCTATATAAAACCTTTTTACATCATTTACAACAGCATGAGGCATGCTGGAGTAAGTGATTACTTCCGGGGTATTTGCAGATCGGAAACCTCCATGTTCAGTATCTTGTGTGATAAGCTTCCAGCCTATAAGCTTATCAACTATCCGTCGTATCTCTGCCAGTGGAATAGAGCAGTGGAGAAATGAACGGGAGATCTCTTTTACAGATCCGACATAGCCCCGGCTCTCTATATACTCACGAATGAGAGGATATTTCCAGGAACTAAAATATTCTGCTTGGTTGTTTGCAACAATTTTGTTAAGATTCTTTTCTCTGTATTGTGCTAATTTTTTCAGTATGGTAACTTTCATGTCACCTTTTGTTGCATGTTCCTTCTGGACCAGCAGTGAAAAATACTGAGCCTGATCACCAGAGAGTTCCAGCGCGGTAATAAATCCCTGGACATGTTTGAGAGCTAATTTTTTACGTTTTGACAGTATATCAGAAAAATATGCTTGTGATCCGACTCCTGCCAGTTTGATAAAAGTGTTTTGTGTCAGTCTGTATCTTTTTGCATAATCGTACCATGCTCTTAGATAATCAACATAATCATCAAAAACAAAAACAGGTGTAGAGAGTCTTTTCTTTTTCTGGATATTGTGTTTTGCCATTTAGAAGGTAATATAAACAAAAAAGTGAAGGAAAGGGAGAAGAATGTTATATTAAAATGATAAATAATGTATAATATCGCATATAAGATATTGTTATTAAATAAGATAATATTTATATGAAAATTAATAAGTGATAATATAAAACTGCACAGATTTATTGTTGGGGAGATACGCATGGTGTTAATTCGGTTAAAAAAAATTATCATGCTCGCCGAGCGGACACGACCCCCGCGGTAACAATTGAAAATTCGAAATAATTAATACGAAATTCGAAACAAAACGATCAGGAAAATTCTAAATACGAAATATAACCAAAGAAAAAGCATGAAAATAAGCAGGAAAAATCAAAAACCGAAATACAAAACAGGAATAGAACAAAAAATTGATATAGGGGCGTGTGGAAAGCTGTATCTTAATTATAAATTGTGAATTGAGAAATTAAGAGTAATACTATAACATACTCTTTAGCTGTTTTAAACTATGAATTGTATGATTATCCGGATGAGATTCTGACGTAAAGCAGTCATAAAAAACTTCTGTGAAATTATCACAAAAGTAAAAATAATAAACTCACTTTAATTATGTATATATGGTCTTACATAGCTGAAAGGTGGCTGGAAATAAATGGAAGTTGTGAAACCAGCGTGAAGTGCTTTTGTTCAGCTATCCGATAAAAATCAAAAAAAAAGGCTGATTCCAATTTCTTGAAATCAGCTTTTAATGTATTGGTAGCGGGGGCTGGATTTGAACCAACGACCTTTGGGTTATGAGAGCAAAGTTCTGTTAATTAAACCCTTTATTCATAGGTGTTTTAGCATTTTGTATAATTAAAAACCGGTACAAAACCGGTACAAATTCCACTATAAACCGTATCGTATATACAAATAATAATTTTATTTTTAAACTGCTTTTGTAAACACTTCGTTCTTGTCTTTTAATTAATAATAATAATAAAAAACCGCCCCCGGAGAAAACAGGCCAAGTCCGGGAGCGGCTACCCTGGAAGCAGGCAAAAGAAACCAGAGTATGAGCGTATTATTTATTAACGATTCGGTTTAAAATCTGTTTTGCCTTATCAAGAGCAATACCTGTATCGTTCGTTGAAACTACAGGCTTTTTCCAATATTTATTATCTTTGGTATCCTGATTAGCTGCCCTTAATCCCTTAATAGATGATTCTCGAACATCTATTGAACCTTTATCATCAATAGAAATGCAGATAAAACCTTTAAAGCTCAATTGTACCTCCTCACCCTTCTGACTAAATGGGGTTTGATTTTTAGGTTGATATTTATTGTAACATACCATAATATCTGAATCACACATAAACAACATCCTTGATTTCTGCTGTGGTTTCGAATATTACACAGGCCTGATAAATCTTTGTTTCGTCTTCTGCCCATATAGACGGATCATATATTCTAAACCTATAAAAAAACAACAACAGATCCTCTATTGCTCTATACTCTGAAACGGATTCACACAACTCAAAAAACGTGTAATTACTGATTGTCTTATACAGTCCGCTGCTTTCAGGCTCTTCGGTTCTAAAAAAATTCTTGTTTTTCGTGTCAGGTTCAGGACTATAATAAAAATCTGGAATATTATCTATAAATGCCCCGTCCCCTGCTTCATCCAGTTTTTTGTCATCTAAAACATTGCTGACCCTGTTTATATAGCCGCGTTTCATTATATAAATATTTTGTGGATTATGAACATGAATACACTTGCTCCAAAGCTTCAAACCAAGATAGGCTTTTGTAAATGTCATATTGTCGGGTATTTCTGGAAGTTTAATTTTAAAAGCCTTCTGTAAATTTCCTATAGTATGGCCAGCTGCTCCGTTTGTGTGCCTAAACCTGATTTTCCAGTATGCAAAAGTATCGTGCTTTCTGTCGTATACGTTGCTTTCATTATTGTATGCTGTCAATAATTCAAGATCTGTAACTGGCTCAATAGGATCACTATATACGCCGTCTATTCTCTTTTCATAGATACTCATATCAGTTTCCGTTGTACTGTACGCTCCGAGGTCATTATCTGTTTGCAAGCCAAATGATTCGACTGGTATCGTATGGTAAGTATTTACATTATCTGGATTGTTACTAAAATGTAAGGGATTACTTTTTATGCTATTGTTATTTTCGGTTGTAACTTCCAAGCTTTGCGGGGGAATTCGTATTATTTGACCGTCTTCACCTTCGGTATAAACCTCTGCTTTACTATCTGGTATAGGTTCCCCGGTTTCGCTGTCGAAAAAGCCGCCACATGCGCCCGAATCTGCTGAATACTCCTTTTCAAGATCATATATTTCAATCCATGCCTGTTTTGTTTCTGTCCCGTCCCAATTGCCAACCATATCAACAGGCAGATAACTTTCTACTGTAATTTGAATTACCCTCTCATCTGTCGGGGGAGTGATCCCGACTTCCTGAGCTGATAATATTTTCCTGTACACGTCCTTGTTTGTGCTATCACCTTCAACGCATTTAATGTATTTACCAACCAGACTACTTGCGTCAACGCTCATATCTGATGATCCGATTCGAAATGTATAGATATTTTCACCAAAACTATATTCCGTAATCGGGAACAATCCGAACTTGACCGGGTAATATGCGCTTTCAGGGTTCACTATATCCTTATTCAACAACTGGTCTTTTTTGTTCCTGTCACATATCATTTTAAAAAATCTGCCGTTTGCCGGATCGGATTGACCAAATGTTACGGGTAATATTTTATTTTCGTTGCTACCTGGTACATACGGCCGATTATTTTTGTTGATTACATAACTGAGATTAGCGCGTTTTTTCTTGCGACTGCTTGTAGCTTTTAGTTGTATTACTTTATCATCCCATTCGTACGTATTACTAATCATGCCAGCAGCACGTCTTTTTGTGCTGATTGAATCACTGTCTGCATCGGTCCCCTTAAATTCGTAAATCTCAATATCTTTTCCTTGCAGCTTAATATTTAATTCTTCCAGTTTTAAACTAAGCTGGTCATTGTTGTATACTGTTACATCAAATGACGTGTCAGACATTACGCCGCCGCCAAATCGCATCAAATTTGCCTTCTGTGAAATAGGGCTAACACTTTTTATTATATGAGGCAAATAGCTTTCTTCTGTATTAAAAACAGGTGATTTACACCATCTTAATTCAGACATGCGCGAAGTATCAGAGGGAGTATATAGCCCGATTTCGTGATGCTCCACGTATCTGTCATTTAATATTATTTTTACAACCTGTTTTAATACGCTCATGTTTTTTTGCCTCCAAGTTTATATTAGTTTATTGAAAAGGTCGGTTTCGTTAAAATAAAATGCGTCGATATTGTTTTTTGCGATTCGTTTTTACATGCTGTTTTTGTAATCTTATTCGCCAGTCTTTCGTTCATTTCATCACCCAAAACTTTTGAAGGTTTACCGTCCAGGGGGAAGTCAGGAGTAACGCCACCGATTTTAATATTTTTCCAGTCGTAAATAAACAGATCTACTATTTCAGCAAAGTATTTTTTGCATACTTTTAACAGGTCGGTCTGAAGCGCAAACATTTCGCTTATACTATCGGTAATTTCGCAAGTCCTGAGCTTTGAACTAAAATCAGAATCAAAATATCTGCCTGTTATTTCCTCAAGCTTGTCTGCAATTTCTGGATCAGGTTCGCGGATAAAGAACTTCATTCCCGAGCTGTGGATATATGATAATTTATTCATACCTGTTTTTTTTACCTTGTTAAAATTGCGTTCTCCTGTGAATTGCAATACTGGTTTTCTCTGCCTGACTTTCGTTCGTTAATTAACTGCTGAATTGTATTTCTTGCATGGTCCGGGAATTTACTATACCCGTTTAACCACTGCTGCACTGTGCTATATGGTCGATTTAACCGCATCGCGACATCATGCGGAGTGATGCCGAAAATTCTCATTTCATTTTTTAATCTTGTCTGTGGCTTGTACATATAAAACCCCTTTATAAAATTTTACCTCTGATTGCCGTACGTACACCCGATGAAAGGATTTGCTCCCGCTTGTTATTTAGAAGTTTTTCAATTTTAATTTTTGCATCATCTGTTATAGACCTGTTACCATTTAACCAGTTTGCAACAACATATTCAGGCTGCTTTAAACTTTCAGAAATTTCTGCATTAGATAGCCCTACCATTTTGATTCTTTTCTTCAATTCTTGTACGGATAACATAAACCTTATCCCCTTTTGTTGTTGTTGTTACAAATGAACATTATAAATTTTAATAAGATAGTCAAGGTTTTTCGCAAGGAATCGTACACAAATCGGAAGGGATAAAAAAAAGGCCGATCCATTTACGGACCGACCTATAATTTGTATACGGCTTTTTTTTGGGGATAAAAGAAATAAAATGTATAAAACAATTTTATAACGTATACACTATTTTGAATATATTAAAGAAACAGAAAAGGCGCAAGAGTTTATCCCCTGCGCCTGTTGTAACGTACGTACGCACCGCACCAGTTCCCTGCTGCCCCTGATCAATTGAGCAAGACCGGGAGCCACCCGGCCAACAGGTACTTAAAATCGTTTATCCGGCCGGATACAATCCGACCTGTAATAATAGGTCTATGATTTCGGATTCTATATTTACCCGGTTCAGGTCTGGAACAGGTCCGGGATCTGAAACCGGTTTCTGATCCTGTTTGGTGTCCGGTTCCACATTCGTTTTTAAATTCAGTTTCAACAGACAATCAGACAGATACTCATTCATTTTTCTTTCTGCTTCCGCGTCCTTTACCACCTCATAAAACATGCGTTCAAAATGCTGTTTTTCTTCTGTTAATGCTTTTATCTGATTTCGCAATTCTGCCACCAAACTATTAAAATGATTTGCTTTTTCAATCCAGTATTCAAGATGTTCTGTTTTATCGTTCATGATATATTACTCCCTGTGTTACTGTGTGGGGATCTGGAAACGATCCCCTGTTTTAATAGCCCCCTGAATTATTAAGGAATCTTCCTTTCCCGACAATCAAACCCATAATTGCAAAGCGGACATTTATAGCAATCATTATCATTTTGAGTACAATAACTTCGGGGTTCTGACCCATTCAGGCCGTCAATGTAACCAATAAGCCGGGCACCTGTATAAATCGAAGTGCTGCCATTATAATTTTTATTCAGACTGCTACGCCTTTCGTTCTGGCCTGTCCTGTATCCTGAAATATAATCCTCACTGCATTTTTCAAGGTCTTGAGATCCGTTTATAATTGCTGATGCGGGATTCTGTTTAATCAATGCCTGTTCAGATTCGGTTAATGAATCCCATTTGCAGCAATAAGCTCCCTGTTCATCATAAACTTTTCCGTATTGATCTACGCGATATTCTGTTGTTACGTTTTTATCGTTCATTTTTTGTTACTCCTGATTTAAACTGTTTTTTTCTGGTTCCCGGAACCACGCTCCCGCCGGGGTTCCAGATCCGACACTGTTCTACATCATTTTAAGGTCTGTCACCTCTGGCCGCCCGTAATATGCGCTTGATACAACAAGGGGTAATCCTAATCGCTTCCATAGTTCCCGACCTGCTGAAGCAGCCTGTTCGAGCGTCTCATAAGTCGAAATTACTTCTACTATCTGGTAACTTGAACGCAAGGCCAATGCAGGACACCAATTGACTGAATCGCCTTTTTCATAAACGTGTTTTATTATACAAATATTATCTGGATTCATGTCTTTTTTTCTCCCGATTAAAATATTCCGATTTCAGTGAAAGCAGGACCGCGCTTATGTGGTCCTGCTGTGATCCGCCCGATTCAGTTAAAACAAATACTGGAAACGATTTTCTCAAAATGTGTTTCCCAATAAGATTTAATCCCATTTAAACGGAGTTCCAAGGCTTCAGGGCTTTCACTGGTTTCAAAGGAACCTATAAGGCCAGATAAAATATCGTACCCTGCGCTTAGTTTATCAATCATTGTCGCGGTTATGTGTGCCGCCGGGGATCTATACTGAAGCGGGATACCCTGAAAATTCGTATCACTGAGGAGTAAGTCTTCCATGTAATCAATGGCGTTTCTGAACGTTCCGACACCAAACAAGCAGCCTGTACCCCTGATGTTTTTATCGGTTTCAGACACAAATAAGGTTCCGATAATGGCAGATTCCAAACCCTTGTCATCAATATGAATCAGGTTAATATGCGGCCCCTTATTTTCTGAATAAGACTCAACAGGCAGGATAATATTTTTATCTGGAATGCCGCCCCTGAATTGTAATAGAATCAAATCGGAATCGCCTGAAGGGGTTACGGGTTCACTTTTGCGGAGCAAAAACTTGTACCAGTTGTACATCTGCCTTTGAAGGTCTGTAACTGCTGAATTAACCAGGGCTGAAGCGGAATCAATAGAAGAATAATCGCGTCGTGTCATGGTGACACCTCCTTAAGTTTTTTGATAAATAAAAATGCCCTGAACTCAAAACGCCTTAAGGAGCGTCCCGGTCCTCACGGATACCGGATTCAGGGCAGTATTTTTCCAATAAAAATAGCCGGATTACGGACCGGGGAAAACGCCGCCTTAAGTCTTTTGATACTCTAAGTATAAGAAATATTTTCAGGGAATGCAAGCAGTTTTTTTATGTGCCTGGTGTAACTGGTTCCAGGTGTGGTTTTTATGGGGTTCGGGTTAATGTGTGGTCGGGGGTGTTTTTGGGAAATGCTGCTTTATGTAATACTACACTTTGAACCTTGAGTACAAAAATCTTCAATTGCACAAAGATCAGAGTGAAATTGTTGGGCTTGTTTAAATGTAAAAGCATTATAGTTGCTATAACGTGCGGTTGAAGATGCATTTGATAAGCGTTCAAAACGGGATGAAATGTCTGAGTTCATTTGCTTACAAGCCAGTTGTTTTCTTATTACGTGTTTTGGGGGGATGTCTGCAGACCTTCTTTTTAAAATTGCAAAATAGTTATCAATTGAACTGCATTTTATTTTTTTATTATTACATTCAATATCTGTTGGGAAAATTTTTGAATCAATAAAATGCAAAGCAGAGTAAAATGCAGTAGTTATCATCCAATCAGGATATTTTTGAACCGTTCCAATGTGTTCACATGCTTCTTTATTATGATTTGCATGTTTTATTTTTTTTTGTTTTATATTCAAAGAAAAACCCGTCAGCCTTTATCATATCTCTGTCAATTGTATTGGTATTGGATACCGCCATGTAGGAATAGTCTATCAGAATGTTATTTTCGCTTATATCAGAAAAATAGCATCTACTGTCTTCATAAACTTTAAGCATTTCTTCTGAAATATAAAAATCAGTTTCCAAACCAATTAAAACACTAAACCGATATAAGCTTTCAGGTCTCACAAACATTGTATTTACAGGGATGTTACTATTTTTTAATTTTTCAAACCAAAACTCTGTTTTGTGTAAAACTGATTTTAAGTTTTGGTTAAAAGCTTTATCTATAGCCTGCTTTTTTATATCATCAGCAAGCTCCATTCCCTCAACAAAGATTTGTATTGCTTCACTAATCGTGAGTGAATTAGGAGGAGAAGTACTCCAAGACTCATCTTTATAAACAGTATCAAAGTTACTACAAGTCATCTGTAACATATATAAAATCTATGATAATGGTTTTTCTACCACCCCTACATCCATGATACAAATGTGCAGGGATCAAACTTAATCTTATAATACCACTTTAATATATATTACGCATTAAAAAATCAAATAGCCACTATAATAATATTTTTCCAGTTCAATTTTCATGCCTGCGCTTTATGGTATCCGGGGGTATCACGTACCGCCTGCTTTAAATCTTCGGTTCCTTTCTCGTTAATCGTTTTAAGTTCTCCGTAAGTTTTGCCTGATACTCCAAGTTCTTTTGCGAGTTGGTCTCTTACTTTTCCTGGCTCCCCCCGATGTGGTAAATTTACCACATCGGGAAATTTAGTTCCTTTCTTCAAATTAGCGTTCTTTATTCTGTTTTTAATATCCGCCAATATCGGTTCCTTCCTTGCCAACAATGCCGCCTTATCCAGATCAGACAGATTGCGCCTGCCAAGCTGGTTGTTTATTATGTGTAGCATGATCGGGTTATGGTTCCACCTGTTTTTTACACGTCCAGAACCGACCTAAATTATTATAAATTATTACGTTAAATTATCATATATCAAATTATATTCGATCATATCTTATTAAATCGAATCTGATTATCAGGTCACGTTTTTCAGATCCGGCCTGTTCCCCTTTGTAAATCAAATATATGAATTATAACAATTTACTGACCTGTGTAATGTAACAGTCTGAGATAAAAATTTGTGCGCATTTTTTGTGCGCTTCCTTTACCTCATTGCGTTTATATCTCTGGTAGTACCTACTGTTTTGTATATCAATGACTTACATTGCTGTATTATTATCACATTGCAAGTATTTATATTGATATATAATAAATATATTATGCTTTGTTAATTTATTTTTAATAAGATATATGCCTGGTGTTCTGGTCTGCTGGTCTGCTGGTTGTTATCAGGGTTCACTTGGTTATGATCTGATTTGCTGTGTTATTACTCTGGTTCCTGTGGGTGTGTAATAGTTGTTATTATCCGGGTATTATACATGCTGGTTATAATGAGTTTATTCTGTGCTGCTGGTTCCGGTTCGGGCTGTGTTGTGTTGTGTTGATTCGTGATCAGTATTCACTGGTTATGATCTGATTGCTGTGCTGTTAATCCTGATCTGGTTTATTGATTATGGTTATTCCCCTGGAACTATACATGGTGTTTTATACTGTGTGCTGGCCTGTGCTGATTCGTGTTGCTGTGATACTGTTATTACTGATCTGCTGTTCGTGCCTGTGGTGTATACTCCTGCTGTGCTGGACCTGTTACCACTGATCAGGTGTTCGGGTTGCTGGTATCACTGGTTGTTTGTGGTACAAGTCTTATATTCTCGCCCATGCCTTCACTGGTAGTGTATTGTGCCAGTGTCGGAAAACCTTACAGTTTTATTGCTGAATCGTTTTTTTTGAAATAGTTTTCAGAAAACATTAACCTCATTAACCCTCATTAACCTTTTGGCCTTTAAGCTTCAAAAAGGGCATTTTTTGGGTTAATGGGGTTTTTGGTTTTTTTGTCCATGGGTTAACGGGGGTTAACAGGGTTAACGTTTTCTAAAAACTTTCCTATGTATCTTTTTTTTGTAAAACTTTTTATAAATGATTAACCTCATTAACCCTCATTAACCCAAAAGCTTAATATTGCTTTATATGAGCTGGAAATGGCATTTTTATTTATATATAAATCTTGCTTTTTTATAATCTAATTAACATCTCATTAACCCCGTTAACCCAATTGCCTTAAATGGGTTAAAAACGCCGTTTCTGCTATGTTCCCCTGTATCGTTCCTGCCTATATTAATCAGAATCCCCGTTTTCTTTGCTTCATTAAACTTATTCAACAAGTCTTATATTCTGGTGTGCATTCCCCGGACGTTATAAGCCGTTTCACTTAATGAAGTATTCTTATAAATGTTATACTCCCCTTAAAAACTGTAAAACCTGTTTATATTACTTCGATTTCTACCACTTCGCTTTTATTCAAATCGGATCCGCAAAATCTGCATTTGATTGCGTCTTTTTTAATCTGCTCTGAGCAGTACGGGCATTTCATCATTGAGGTTGCTTCAATTGCTGCTGGTGAATCTGCTGGTATTGTATTATGATTATTGCAAACCGGGCATATTGCTAACAGCTTTGAGCTTCTCCAGATACTATATATCAGGCCAGGGATTATAAAAGATAGCCATAATATAAGTTCGATAAATCCATCCCCTTGATACCTTCGTTTTGTCCTTCCAGTATAACCGCAATCGGTACAATAATATTCTGTTGTTCTGGCCTTGATTGAACTTTTGATTTTTAGAGATAGTAAAACAATCAGAAAAAGTACACAGATGATTATAAAAGGTGACATGAGGTTCACTCCTTTTTAAGGTTATTTGATTTTTATTCAATTACAATTAATATAATAAAAAACCAGATCCGGCCTGCTCCCTGCCCTTCGTTTGACAAAACGGTAATAGTTCTTTGATCTGAAAACCCCTGTTTCTGGTCGTAATAATTAATAATAATGTTTTTTTTATTTTAGTTGTCACGTTTTTCCCCATTGCTCCCTATATTATAGCCATGATTGTTGAAATTGTCGGGTGTGATTAACCCGTATATACGGGTTATACGGTTTATTGGTCAATATTGGTATTGATTATCGGGAATTCTGTTTGTAAATTTTGTACATGACTTTAGAGAGTCTGTTTTTTTTGAAAGTATATGAATATTAATTAATATAGGAGGTTTATTCATGCAAATGTCAAAAGAGGTTAATATTAGGCTGGGAGCAATCGAGAAGACCCGCCAAGAGCTTATTGAGGAGGTAAATAAGCGATGGGGAAAAATATCTTATAATTCATTCACTCAAGTACTTAATGGCTATGTAAAGCCTAAACACAATCTTGTTAATACTATCTTTGAAGTACTTGCTGAATGGGAAAGAGCTGCAGGTATTAGAATTGAAATATCGCAATTCCATTTTGAACCAGTGCGGATATTTAAAGATGACAAACCTATTAAAGAGGTATCACAATGTGAGTCTTCAAGGTTTAATCCTGATGGTTCGGCAAAGGCACCGAGGCCAATGCGGCCGCCTGAGTTTTCATAATTTAAGATTACCAAACTAAACTGATTAACATTTTTCATAAGGAGTAATAAAATCATGAGTAAATTGATAGATAATAAAAACGATTTCGAGTTCAAATTTCCCGAAGGCTACACCCCACCCGAGCGCGTCGAACACAATATTTCAGAAATACTTGCCGCCGGTGAAGCTGACTTAAAAGAAAGTCAAATAAAATTGAATAAAGCAATAAATAAGCGTGATTCAATCAAGCAGCGTATCACTGAAACAGAGAAAACAATCGCTGACTTGAAAGGTAAATTGCCTGAATTAAAAGAAAATTTCGAGCAAGCGGTATTTGATAATACTCCCACTGAAGGGATTCAAAGAGAAATGCAAGAAGTAAACTCATCTTTAAGCACACATGAAATGTGCCTGAGTTCTCTTAAGAATGCACTGCCAATTATTCAGGAGACAATAACCCATTTGCAGAACGATATTAGGCAAGCTGAGTGCTCAGGGTTTGTTGTTGAGCTTATAAAGCTGGCCCCCCAATACAACGAAACAGCAAACAGGCTTGCGCATATTATTCAATCAATCTCAAAGGCACTCTTCAATATCAAGAATAAAAATCCTGATCTCTTGGCTAAAAACAATATACCAGGGCTTGATTTCGGGGAATTCTCAAAAGTTATTAACCATTTGGAACAAGTACCTGTTCTGTTTCATGGCTTCGAGTCTGAAATAAAACTAGGTCCTAAAGATTTCAGATATTATTGGATTTATCGGCCAAAATTCGATTTGCCGGGAAGTTATGCTCATTTAAGAGATTTTACTTTTGAGGAACCATGGGACGAAAATTCACCATATCTTGAACATTCATTAAAAGGCACTGACCAGGAGGGTAATGTTACGAGGTGAATAAATATATTGATAAATGCAAAGAGATGCTTCGGGAGATATTCATTAAGGCTTACCGCCGGGATGATCTCCCGTTCCCAAAAGTCACGAGTTACGAGTTAAGTGAGTCAATAGGGCTTTATATACCGGGCAACAAGTCAGAGCCGCATAAAAAGTTTGATCCTGGTATTATCGTTATAGATTCAATGGTTTTTAATTTTAACGATTGGGAACAATTGGCTTTTGATATACTCCTGCACGAGCAATTGCATTGTATGCAAGAGTATAGAAAAGTTTTATCGGGCTCAAAAATTTTTTCTCCGCATGGAGAGGATTTTTTTAATGATGCGTGTATGTTAAGCAACGTTTACAATTTGCCTGAGCCGGACCGAGCTTTTACAAGCGGCTTAGGTGTTCAAAATTGGCCGAATAACGTACGCTGTGCTGCCGATCCGGGTTATAATCGGGTGTATATTGATTACCTTATGGCGCGTGATGAAAAGTATCATTCCGGCTGCCCTGTTGTAAAAGACCTTTGCAAGCGCAATAAGATTGATTCAGTAAATGAAGCAGCCCGGAAGCTTTGGGGAGTCTTGCATGATGATCAAAAGGAATATTTGGTTTTACTGGTTGATAATATTAGAAATTTAGTAGGTATAGAGATAAGGGTATTGTAGAAATGAAAACCTGCTATGCTAACAGAGGTAACCAAACATGGTTAAATACAATTAAGAAAGCAGGCCATAATAATATGAAAAACGATATTTACAAGCTACACAAGACAGGGTTTAACCTGGTTCCAATTGCCGATAAAACCAAGCGGCCGGGTGTCTCAACCTGGAGGCAATGGACGCAAGACAAACAAACCGAATCTGATATTAACAATCTGTTCACAGGTAATTATTATGGAGTCGGTTTAATTTGTGGCCAAGTGTCTGGTATTGAGGTCCTTGATATAGATTGCAAATATGATCTCACAGGTACATTATTCGAAGATTTACTTACAATCGTTTTTGGCCGAGATAATAATCTTATTAAGAAAATAGCTTGTCAAAAAACTGTTTCAGGAGGATATCATCTGATATATAAGTGCAGTTCGATTGCAGGGAATCAGAAGCTTGCAATCAGAGCAGCCACCGAGCAGGAGTTAAGTAAATATCCGAATCGAAAGCAATATGAGGTAATTGAAACTCGCGGTGAGGGAGGTTACATTTGTTGCGATCCTACACCAGGGTATAAGTTCGTTACTGAACAATGCGGGTTTGATTTTTCTTCGATTTTCGACCTGAAGGAAATTACACCTGAGGAGCGTGTAACACTGATTACGTCTGCAAAAGCACTTAACCAGGCTGTTGCGCCTGTTAATGCTGTGAAAAATGAACCAGACCAGAAGCCAAATTCAGAATGGATAATCTCACCCTTAGATGATTATAATGATAAGGTTTCTGATCAAGATATGCTTTCACTGCTGCAAAAACATAAATGGACAATCACAAAGCAAACCAGTAAAATTATTCACCTGGCCCGGCCTGATAAAAAAACAGGAACCTCTGCGACTTACGGGTATCACAACAAGTGCTTGTACGTGTTCACTTGTAGCGATTCTGTATTTGCTGGACCGCGAGGCTACACACCTGTTCAGGTACTGGCATTGTTAGAATATAATGGGGATTTTTCAAAAACTGCAAAGGATTTATTAAATAAAGGCTTTGGTAAAAAACACCAGTTATCCATACCTTGCAATACATCAAATAACGATACTTCAGGCAGTCAGGTTAAAGAACCGTTAAAATTAACAACTGATCAATCTGGAGAGCTGCAAATCTCTGATGCACTTTTAGCACAATATGTTGTTGATCAAATCAAAGATCGGTTCAGGTATAACCGGTCTATAGAAAGTTTTTGCATTTATAAAAACGGTAGATTTCAACTTGACGAAAAAAAGCACTTTACAACTATTGTTCAGAAGTACATAAGGCAGATGCGCCTTGAAATTCATGATGCTTTTCCTTGGCTTGAGTTCAAAACTAAGCAGAGTATTGATAAAACTTTTATCCGATATTTGAATACAAAAAAAACACGTGAGGTTATCGAGCGAATTAAAGATACACCAGAAATTGAGGTTTTAGAAAAAGAACTCGATCGAGACCCTGATTTGTTAAACTGCAAAAATGGTTTTATAAATTTGAGGTCTGGGAGCTTTTCCCACCATACCCCTGATTGCTTATTCAGCAAGGTTTCAGGAACAGGCTACGACCCTAAAGCCACCTGTCCGAAATGGAAAAATTTTCTGGCCGAAATTATACCAGATCAAGAAATAAGAAATTATTTACAAGTATTAGTCGGGTATAGTTTAACAGGAGATACAAGCGGACAAGCACTAATAATCCTTTTTGGATCTGGCGCAAACGGTAAATCTGTTTTTGTCCATATTATGGAAAAGTTAGCTGATGAATATTATAAAACCCTTCAGCCTGATGCACTGATTTATAAATACCAAAGCACTTCTGGTAATGCCACACCTGAAATTGCAGGCTTGCGCGGAGTTCGTTTTGCTGTCAGTCCTGAAGTTCCCGAAGGTAGACTTGATGAAAGCCTTGTAAAATATTTAACAGGAAGTGATCTTGTAACCGCGCGGTATTTATACGGTAAGCCCTTTACCTTTCGCCCGTCGCATAAGATTTGGTTAACAAGTAATTATCTGCCAACAATCAGAGGGAGCGATTACGGGATCTGGAGAAGAATCCACGTTATACCTTTTAGTGTTCAGATACCAGAAGAGAAGCGGATACCGTTTACTGAGCTGTGCAATGATTTAATAACAGAATTACCCGGAATACTGAATTGGGCTATTGTTGGAGCAAAGAAATACTATGCTGAAAAAAGGCTTAAGCCGCCTGAAGGTGTTACGAAAGCCTGTAGCGAATATAAACGAAGTGTTGACACAATTGAAACCTTTATAACTGATCAGTGTATAATAAGCGATTACATTTCTATTAAAGCAAAGGATCTTTACAAGGCTTATTCTGAATGGTGTCATGATAACAATGAGTATCAATTTAAATCACGAGATTTTTATAAAAATGTAGAATTGAAGGGTTTTGAGAAAAGAAACGCTGCAAAAAATCATGTACACTTTTTCGGAATTTCCCTAAAGGAAGAATTTTAAAAATGGGCAAAATCCTAAATTTTAAATATACATCTGTTAATGAATTCCTGAAAATGAATCCGTTTATTAATCGGGTGATAAAAATTCAGGCAGGTTTCCTGTTCAAAATATATGTAAAATGGTGTACAAGTAACGACCATTGCCCTGTATCCCGGAACCTGTTCTATCGAGCAATGACACACGAGAGTTTCAAAAAAATTAATAGATCTGGACATGTAATTTTTGTTCGGGAAAACTGAGCTGGTAGAATATGCCAATACTAAAAAAGATGCACTATTACCGAATAAAGGAGGTTTACAAAAAGAGAACAAAATTTATATCTGAAATAATACCACACAAAGATATCGAAGTATCGGAAAAGATGTTTAAGCAATTTGAAGAGGTTAAACCGCGAAACATTAAAAAAAAGGAGCAAACAGAATGAAATTTCAAAGTGTATTAATCAATACTTATGATCTTCAGGCGCAAGATCGAAAAATAAACTCAATGTATGAAAGCGGGTTCGAACACTATGAATCTGTGTGTATTCCCGGATCATCTGAAATAATTCTGAGGTTCAGAGCAATCGAGGAAGATTAAAAATCTGATATATAGCTGAAAGGAATAAACCATGAATAGATCGAGTTTTACAGATTGGGGTAACCGGGGGGAAATAAAACGGACCTGCCCAAACTGCGGCCATGAATGGACCGGGCACCGGGCTTCAAAATGCCCTGAATGCGGCTGGCACCATAGAACCGGGAAGAAAAGGGGTGTTGTAAAATGAATAAATATATCACTTCAAAACAGGTTGCTGTACTGGCCGGTACTACAAAAAACCGGGTAAAAAGTGAACCGTTTCGATTTCCTGGAGCTGTTCGGGATAAACGAAACAGGCTTCGATTTGAAAAACAGGAAATTGTAGAGGCTTTCTTCCGGGGGGATCTGGAAAATACGAACAGGGTATACCCTGTAAAAGTTGTTGCGAGCTTTGAATCGGGTTCAATATCCGAATCTGTACCGGGTTCTGATCTGGATATTGATATCTAAAAAAAAGGAGTGTTGAAATTATGGAAATGGAAAAAGAGTTGATAACCAGCAAAGAGCTTGCAAAAATGCTTAGTTTTTCAGTGAAATTTATCGAAAAACACCGTAACAGAATAATAGGAGCCCAAAAGGTTGCAGGTCGTTGGAGATATAATATAAGGATTATAAGACAAAGACTTGCTACGGGTAAGGATATTATTATCAAATGAATCCGGGTAATTTTTATTCTGTGGTAAAAAAAAGTATTTTGTTGCTGTATATGCGATACGGTAGAAAGGTATCTGCCGTATGAGTATTGAAAAAATCGGACCTAATAAGTGGCGTATCAAGGTTTGTGTTAGAGTTCCGAATAAGGATAACCCTGTTAAAAAGCAGGAAACTTTTAAGGGCACTAAAACCGAAGCTGATATTCGCAAGTCCGAAATCATTAAAGAGATCAGAAGCAAAAAACAGGCTTCACGTTCTTTGAAACTAACAAATTTTGGAGCAGCACTTGATATCTATGCAGACAAAAAGAACAAAACGTCTGCCCCTGATATTAGCAGGATAAAAAAGCTTAAAAATGATTTGGGTGATATATCACTGGCGCAATTTGCAGACCGGTTTGAAATCTATTTGCAGGAACTTAAAATTACTCCTACATATAGAGGCAATCTTCCAACTGGCGCAACTATAAACCGGATAATCGAAATTGTGAGAGCAGTTTTTAATCTTCTGGCTGCCTTGGATCTTATTGATAAAAACCCGATAACAAAAGCCCGATTCCCAAAAGCTATACAAAAACCGCGCGACCGTTTTCTTACAGAAGAGGAATGCTTAAGGCTTCTTAATGCCATAAGAAAACACAGGTCGTATTTACTGCCTTTTGTGGAATATAATCTTTCGGTTCCATGCAGGAAAGGTGAGTTAATAAACGCCCGAAGAGAGCAATACAATCAGGTTAGTAATACTATTTATATACCCGATTCGAAGGCTGGAATTCCTATTCATAAGCCCGTCCCGGATCACTTGAAGGAGTATTTTAGAAATATTCCTGCTAATTGTCCTTATCTTTTTTATAGACAGGATTCTGAAGGGAACTTTTACCCATTAGGTGATTGTAGAAAAGCATGGAAATTTTGTCTGGAAAAAGCAGGTCTTAAGAATGTACGCATTCACGACCTGAGACACATAAGCGCAACAAAACTATATGAAGCTGGTAACCCTGAAAGAGTGATCATGGATATTGCTGGCTGGCAAACTCCAATGCTTTCTACTTATCGACACAAAGACAGTTTTAAATCAGCTAAATCAATCCGCTTTAACGCTTCCCGAGAAACCGTAAAAAATAGCAATTTAGTTTCATCTAATTAAACCCACCTTTTAACGCTTTCTTTTAAAAAACCGGTACAAAAACCGGTACAAAAACCGGTACAAAAACCGGTACAAAACCGGTACAAAACCGGTACAAAATATTAACTTAAAGGCTTAAACCGGTACAAAGTCGGTACAAATTCGGGGTAAAATGTAGTAATATAAGGTAGTCATAAATTAATTACATGTAAACAATTGTACATGCATTATCAATGGGGTTTGATTGCGGGAAACGCTGTTTAAAGCGATTTTAAGGCAATTTTCAATAAAAAAAAGGAGTCTTGAAAACTCAAAACTCCTTTTTATATTTGGTAGCGGGGGCTGGATTTGAACCAACGACCTTTGGGTTATGAGCCCAACGAGCTACCGGACTGCTCCACCCCGCGATCATTCTACTAAACTTTTAATACTGGTGAATCGAACTTTTAAAGTCCGTTTGCTCGTTGTATATAGCCCAACGAGCTACTCCCGATTTCACATCGGGACTCCACCCCGCGATCATTCTTATTTCAAATTATATCAGCATTTAATATCAATTCTTATGCCAATATTGTATTTCTCTTAGCGAGATTTTTAATATACCTTTTTGCGAATCTAACCACAAGGAAAAAGATTAATTAAAACATAAACATCATCTTATACCCCCATAGATGCGAAACGCGACAATGACTTAATCGTCTAAATTCAAAAATACAAATTATGCAAAGTGACTCTCGCGTCACTTTAGAGTTGACTTGGTCGCTGTTTTTTCGTATTATTTAATTAACTGAATCGATAAACCTGCAGTTTGAGGGTAAAAACAATGAAATCCAGTATCTTG
This sequence comes from Fibrobacter sp., assembly GCA_012728995.1. Lineage (GTDB taxonomy): Bacteria > Fibrobacterota > Chitinivibrionia > Chitinivibrionales > Chitinispirillaceae > JAAYEB01. The sequence goes on from JAAYEB010000061.1 coordinate 25,534, forward strand.
TTTCTCCTGTTATTAATACCAATATCAATTTTTAGTGAGAAATTATCAAAAAATGATGTACTTACTTATGCCTTTAAACACTCAGAAAATCTTCGCATTATTGAAAACGAAATGGCATCAGCACAAAGCCTGGAAAAAGAGTATCGCGGTAAGGGATTACCTACCATTGAAGCTTCAGTTAATTACAAATACGCCTTCAATCAATATAATCCTTATTCATTTGATATTGGAGATGCAGGTAACCTCTCTGCAATGATAGATCAAGACCAACCTGGTTTCATGAATGATGCCACAATTGCCGGTGCATTGGATCAGATACTCTCTTCCTTTTCTGATATCGAATTAACCCCACCTCCTAATGCAGTTGCCATGGAACTATCCTTAACTCAACCAATCTATGCTCAGGGTAAAATTTCCAGAGGTCGTAAAGCTGCCAAAATGTATCACGACAACCTCACTCTCAAGTACGAAAACACAAAACTTACCCTGGCAAAAGAGATTACAAATGCTTACAACAGTGCCATACTGGCAGACCAGAACCATAAAGTTCAAAAACAGGCTGTTTCATTGGCACAGGAAACCCATAAACTGACAAAAGCACGTCTTGAAAGCGGTAAAGGCAATGTTCTTGACACCCTGAATTCAAAATACTCACTGCAACAATCAAAATTCGAACTAAGGGAAGCAGAGAAAAATAGATATATGGCTTTTAAGAAGTTGTTTACCCTTGCATCGATGGACAAAGATCCCGATTCAATTGAATTAACCGATTCACTTGCTGTAGTCGAGTTTACAATTTCCGAAGATGAAGCGATTGATTTGATGCTCAACAAAAATCTCAGTCTTAAACAGATCAATAATGGAATCCAGTTGCATCAAATGCAGATAGAAATAGCAAAATGTGACTTTTTGCCAACAGTTTATGCCGGAGCATCAGTATCAAAAATCTCCATGTTTGATTCTTACGACAGAACCAGTTGGGGTGATGATCAGAAGATATTTATTGGTGCATCCATACCAATCTATTCCGGGGGACAGAAAGTCCAGAAAGTCAAACAGGTATCCTTTGAAGAACAAAGTTTACACGAAACAAAAAGGAAAACCATAAGTCAGCTAACCCTTGCACTCAATAACTATTTCGAAGAGCTCGCTGTTGCACGTGAAGAATGTATTGAAGCACGCCACCTCATTTCATTAACCGAACAGGGTGTGGAAATCTCTTCACTCTCCTATGAAATCGGACAAATAACCCAGAACGAGTTGACTCAAAGCAAACAACACCTTAGTATGTCACAGCTTGCATATAACAATGCCGTATATAAATTAAACACTGCAATTGCAAATATAAAAATGCTGCTGGGAGATGAAACGTTACTTTCAACCAAAGTGGAGGATTAATAAATGAAAAATATTCTTTGTATATTTTTAGTTCCAGCAGTTCTTATGCTGGCAGAATGCAGCAATCGAACAAAAGATCAAAATGCACCAAAAACGATTCAGCAGATGCACAATGAAAAAGGCATTCCAGTAACAACCAGTAAAATCGGAAATGGAATTATCAGAAGAATTGAACGAAGCAATGGTACTCTTAGCGGAGTAGTCGAAGCTACACTTGCCAATGGAATGGGCGGTACTGTTAAAAGAATCAACGTTTCTCTTGGTGACAGGGTAAAAAAAGACGCGGTAGTTGCCGTTATGGAAATTGATGGTGGTTCACCGATTGATGTTGCCCAGAGTGCTTATGATTATGCCAAAAAAGCTTATGAACGCGCAAACAAACTTCAGGAAAAAGGTGCTATATCAAAAGAACAGGTTGAAGGTGCACGGGTTCAGTATGAAGATGCAAAAAGAAAATTGGGCCAGGCAACTGTCGGCGTTAATGTAAAAGCTCCTTTTGCTGGAACTGTTATTGAAATTTATGAAACTGTAGGCAGTAAAATCGGTGAGAAAACTCCTCTGATAAAAATTGCAGATCTTTCAACTATTAAAATTGAGATGCAGGTAAATCAGCAGGCGATTGATTATTATAAAACAGGTCAGAAATCTTTTTTACTTTTAAATAATGATACATTATGGGGATCTATTGAGCGCATTGCTCTGGGTGCCAACCAACTGGCACACAGCTTCAAAGTAACTGCACTATTCCCCAATAACGATCAACGCCTGAGACCTGGATCATTTAAACAGGTATACACTATTGTTGAAGAAAAAACACAGACATTGTATGTACCAATCGAAGTTGTAAATTTCGATCCTGATAACACCCCCTACATTTACACTTTTGTTAAGGGTAAAGCTGCAAAAACAAACGTCACTCTCGGAATTACAACAAAACAGTTTTACGAGATTACACAAGGGTGTACATCTGATGATCAGATTATTGTGTCGGGCCTGACGATGCTTAATGATGGCGTCAAAGTCAATGTGATTAATAAGTAAAGGAGCGTGGAATGAATATAGCCGGAATCAGTATTCGACGGCCACTAATGATAATCATGATCATTCTGGCATTGGCAATGTTTGGAGTGGTTGGTTTCTTACGGTTACCAGTAGATAAATTACCGGATATGGAACTGCCATTTATAACCGTTCAGACAATATACCCCGGAGCAGGTCCGGATCAGATAGAACAGAATGTAGTCAAACCTATTGAGGATCAGATCAGTACAATTAGTGGAATAAAAAACATTAACTCATATTGTCTGGAATCGGTAGCTTTTATTATTCTTGAGTTCAATGCAGGGATTGATGCAGATTTTGCAGCCATTGATGTCAAAGACAAGATTGATCAGATTCTCTATACGCTTCCGAATGATCTTGAGAAACCAATTATCAGTAAATTTAATCCGAATGATAAACCTGTAGTTACTCTTTCGGTAACAGGACCTGTCAGTCCGGAAGAATTACGCCATTATGCTGACAATGAATTGAAAGATCATTTTGCACAGATAAATGGAGTAGCAAAGGTTGAGATTATCGGGGGGCGTGAGAGAGAGATAATTATAGACCTGGATGCCGAAAAACTTTCTGCTCATAACCTTACAATTTTTCAGGTTGCAGCTCTTCTCAATGCACAAAATTCAACCATACCGGGTGGATTCATTACCGGAAAATTAAGAGAATATTCAATTAAAGTAGAAGGTGAATTTGCATCACTCGATCAGATCAGGGAAATGCGGATTCCTGTATATAAACAGTACGGCCCGATTAACGAGAATTACACTGTTCATCTTAAGGACATCGCAACAGTAAAAGATGGATTTAAGGAAGTACGTGAATCCGCTCGTTTTCAGGGCAATGATGCAGTTCTTCTTTCTATTACAAAAAGCTCCGATGCAAACGTTGTTAATACTGCAGATTTAGTCCTGAAAAAAATTGAAGAAATCACTCCATTACTTCCTTCAGGTTATTCTGTTGATATCGTTGAAAACTCCTCCACCTTTATTAAAAATACTGTTTATGATACTTATGGTAACATTATAACTGGTGTTATCCTTACTGCACTCATTCTTTTATTATTTCTCTTTGACTTACGCCTTGCAATAATTGTTGCCATTACAATGCCGGTTTCTTTGATACTTGCCATTATAGGAATGAGTATTGCAGGTCTTACCCTCAATATTATTACACTGATGTCGTTAACGATATCCATTGGAATACTTGTCACCAATTCTATCGTAGTGATTGAAAATATCGTTCGACACCGTGATTCCGGCCAATCAGTACGCAAAGCTTCACAAGAGGGTACAAATGAGATTTTCATGGCAGTACTGGCTTCAACCCTGACAAATCTTGCAGTTTTCATTCCTATTGCAACAACAACCGGAGTTATCGGCAGTGCGTTTAAATCTCTGGGACTCACGATTGTGTTCGCAACTGTTGCATCCATCTTTCTGAGCTTCACTTTGACTCCACTTATGGCATCCAGAATGCTCAAACGGAAAGATGTAAATAAATCAAAAGATAATCGCACAAATCCAATTGATCGGCTTCTTGCCCTGGTTGATCGTTTGTATGAAACCATTCTTGACAGAATACTCTCAGGCAAATTGGCACAATTTGCCATAGTTGGATCTGTGTTAATAATCTTTTTGGGCACCGTGATATTTATTACTCCAAAATTAGGTTCAGAATTCATTCCAGATATGGATGAAGGTATTATTGTTATCTCAATTGAACTGCCATCCGGAACTCCAGTTGATGTTACTAAAAAGCAAGTACTTGCTGTTGAAAACCTGGTAAAGGAGCTTCCTGATCTCATAGCAGTATCATCAACAATCGGTGGTTCAGGAACCAAAACCGGAGTTCAGTATGGCCAGATACAACTTCAGTTTACCCCGGAGAACCAGAGGAAAGAATCGGTTTACGACAAAATGAATATTATCCGTCCGATGCTTTCGGAAATACCGGATGCCAAAATCAGTCTGGTTTCAATTGGAGGTTTTGGTGTTGATGAGGCAGATATGGTTATTGAAATTAAGGGCAGGGAAATGGAAAAACTTATTGCCATCTCAGATAAGGTTGCCGGGATTGTTTCCCGAACTCCGGATATGACAGACATTAACAGTTCATGGAAAGGAGACAAACCACAAGTAGTTATTATTCCCAATCGTGAACGGATGGAACACTATGGCCTTTCTCCAAACCTATCACAGGCAACTACTATCCAGATGCTCGGTGGTCTTGTCAGATATAATATAAGCGGCAACGATGAGGCGATCTATCGCGAAAATGGTGAAGACTATCCGATACGAATACAGTTGGACCAGCATGCTCGAAGCAATATTCGTGATATTCAAACCATGGAAGTACTCACCCCAAAAGGCCCTGTACCGCTTGAAGCAATTGCAGATGTCTGTTACAGCAGCGGCATATCATCGATAACCCGGAAAAATAAACAACGAATGATTGAGATCACTGCAAATAATACAAGAGGCAATATCGGGAAGAAAATGTCAGCAGTTAAAGAACAATTAGACGGGTTGCAGCTTGATCCAGGGTACAGTATTGATTTTGCCGGTATGAAGGACATGCAGGATGATGCTTTTAACCAGTTAGGTTTTGCAGCTATTCTCGCAATTGCTTTAACATTCATGCTCCTTGTGGCGCTTCTGGAATCTTTTTCAATGGCTTTTGTTATTATGCTTACCATTCCACTCGGACTTATTGGCGTTATCTGGTTTCTTTTCCTTAGTAACAGTGCACTTTCAATGGTCTCACTGATGTCGATAGTTATGCTTATAGGAATTGTTGTAAACAATGCAATTTTACTTATAGATTATGCACGACATCAGAGACTCAGTAAAGGAATTGATGCCAAAGAAGCTATTGTCAAGGCTGGCGGCACAAAACTCAAGGCAATTATCATGTCCAATACAGCAATTATTATTTCCATGATTCCAATGGCATTCGGTATTGGAAGCGGTGGTAATTTCAGGGCTCCATTTGCTATTACAGCCATAGGCGGAGTCACATGTGCAACATTATTTACTTTTTTCCTTATTCCGATCTTATATGTCTGGACTGCACCATCATTGGAACACCTTAAAAAAGAATATGATTCTGAACACTCTGTTTAAAAGGACCAAAGACCATGGAAACAATAGATACCAAAGAATTAAGAAAAGAGAAAATACGTGCTGCCAAAACAGAACTTATACTCGATGCAGCATTACAGATACTGTCTCAAAAGGGATATCATGAAACACGCCTTGAGGATATCGCAGAAAAAGCCGGATTTTCAAAATCTGCCCTTTACCGATACTACAAGGATAAAGATGAAATATTTTTTAATATTGCAGTACGGGAAAGAAACAAGATAATCGATAAACTTACAACCGGCCCATACAGATTGAATGAAAACAAACATATAAGCGATAATCTTCACTCTCTTCTGAATGTAATATTTGAAACATTTGGGAAAAACTTCCCTTTCATTCTTACATTAAACTCATTTCAGGTTATTGCTCTGGTAAATGCACTCAGACAACAGGCTACATTGATGAAAATTGAAAAAGAATTCCTTACAAGCGAAAGTAAATTCGCTGAGATAATAATTCGGTTATTTAATAATGCCAGGAACAAAGGAGAGATATCCACTCCCCTGGATTCAGAAGTTCTTTTTGAATTTTTTCAGGGACTCCTGTTTTCTAAAGTAAGGGTATGGCACGAGAAGAAAAAAGTGGGTAATATCAAAAAGGAAGTTGATGAAATACTTGTTTTTCTGGCTGATGGTTTAAAATATGGAAAACAATAATTTAACCCCTGAAAAATAATAAATCAAATAAAATAAGCCTTAATTCCATTTTCATTCTGCAGTAATATAAAAAAAAGCAACAATCCTTTAGCCGTTGCCTTAACAAATCCCGTTTATGCGTATTTTGCCAAATCCACTTTTTTTAATATGGTTTATAGGTGTAAACGTAAAATTTACAACTTATAACATGCTTAAACAATTGTCAACTTACCTGATATGAATCTCCCATTAAATCCCAATCGCACAATGTATTGTCCGGCAGGGACAATTGATCCCTGGTTATTACGACAATCCCATTCAACAGAATATCCCCCTGCCAGAAGGTATTCGCTGCCAAGTTTGCGGATTTCTTTACCATTTATATTGTAGATTTTAAGAGAGACTGCGAAACTGGCTGGCAAACTGAATCTGATTTTTATCCGCCCTTTTCGCATACTGCTCTCAGTCTGTGGATATAGAAACGGTTTGGGATCCAGATAACGTGAGTCGAGAACTGAAGTAACAGGTTTGTCCAGAACCGTCTCGGGTGGTCCACCACTCCAGCTTGTCTGGTATGAAGGTTCATCAGTATATGATCTTGGGAGCCTGTAGGTTTTGACATAGTTTTGAAGCTCATCCATTGACCCATGTATAAAGTTTATTTTATCGAGGTCATAGTTACCAATACCGGCATTTGAGAGCCAGAGTAAAGTACGCGCATCGGTGAAGCTAGGATTAGCCTTGTCTATCGGGTCTGTAGGGATATCAGAAAGCCCCATTAACTTTGCGCACAAGCGGTCAACAGCAAGAGGGTCGGTTCCAGCTATTGCACAGTACTGCATAACACTTGTTCCATTACCAGGCCCTTCACCTTCCATTCCCTCCCATGCATCAAGTACACTTAAAGAAGGTATTCTCTTTTCAAAAATCATATTTCCAAGCTGGTATATGTTATAAGACAGACACTTATTCTCACCATCCTTTGTACCATCCCACCAGCCGATCTGACCATGCATCTGCTGTTTGTGACTTACAGCCGGTGCACCCATCAGTACATTCTTGCAAACTCCGGTAATCACCTGGCAGTTATGAGTCTTGGGCCTGCAGATTGAAATAACATAGTATTGCGAGTCAAGAAAAACACTATGTACCGGAATTTTTACTGTTGATGTCAAATCGGGCAGCCATATTTGACATTCATCTGTTGAAAATTTATCAGTCGCATCCAGATCCACAATCGAAATATTACTGTATTCATTTAATAAATCATTATATCCATAACTCTGAAATCCATGAGTAACTCCATAACCAGCAGCAGATTCAGCTATTATTATGGGCTGTTCTGTAATGCTTCGTAAATAATCCAGTAATCCCCGTAATGCATCGACATGCGTAGCAACAAGCGGGTTGAAACTGGAAACAACATTTACCTTTATTACAATAGTTTTCCCCTCAATTCCCTCTTTTACCTTTTCACGCCACGGCTCAAGCACATCAATAATCATCTGTTTTCTCGTACCAGCCGCTGATGACCCCACAAAGGAAACATCACTAATATTACTTGAAAGTGGTTCTTCTGCAAAAACTTTGCTTTTAATCACTGCAGGTCCGGCAGCAATCATGGCAGCACAACTTCCGGATATTCGTAAAAATGCCCGCCGATTAAAACTCACGTTTAGATCCTCCATATGATAATTGTTTTACTAAATTTATCTTATTTTCTGGTTAGTGATAAGCAGACCAGTTTTTGATCAATTTTTTTAACCATAAGAAATATGATATCTCCTGTTTTCTTTTAAAACAACCTCATTTCCTGTTTTTGATAATATTGAATACTTACTATAAAAACAATTTAGATATAAGATGTTTTAATTTCTTTTTAAAATCATTATATTCTGGTTATTGTTACTTATATACTTTTGGTTAAAAGGTAAACGAGTAGAATTAATTCTTATGTTTTCTGGAGATCATATATGCAGAATTTCATAGCTTTTCACAGAATGATAATTCCTGTGTTGATTATATTGGTGGGGGTAATAAGTGGTTTTGCACACACAGTTACCCTTCCCGAAAACCTTGTATCGGGAAATGAAACAGTTCAAACAGTTAAAACCGATATTAATTTTGGTGAAGGCCCGGCAGTTGATTCATCCGGAAACCTGTATTTTACGGATAGAGATCCCAGCCGGATCTGGAAAATAACCCCTGATGGTAATGCTGTTGTTTATAGAAATCCTGCAAACAATGCGAATGGCCTTATTTTTGACTCAGAAAACCGGTTAATAGTGTGTGAAAAAAACGGTCTGACACGAGTTGAAAGCGACAGTTCAATTACACAATTACTAAAAGCTGACACGCTTGGAAGCGAAGGCCCTAATGATCTTTATTTAACATCAAATGGCGGTATTTTTTTCACAAGCTCTGTCTGGAACAGCTCGGGGAGACTATTCTACCTCTCTTCTGATGGTAATGTAAAAACCATTCTCTCTTTCTTAGGAATGAATTATCCCAATGGTGTTGCATATATCGAAGAAAAACAACTCCTGTACTTGTGTCTCACACAAAGTAACAGGGTCTTGAAGTATCAAGTCAATGATGACATGAGTGTTTGGGAAATCGGAAAATTTTGTGATGTCGGATCACCTGACGGGTTAGCTGTTGATAACGACTGCAATTTATGGATAGCCGGTACTGATGGGGGGCAGCCGGGAGTAATAGTTTTTGACACATCCGGTAACAAGTTAGGTAAAATTGCTATCAGTGGTCAGATCAGTGTACAAAATTGTGCATTCGGTGGACCAGGCAGAAAAATACTGTATATCACAGGAAAAACCGCTGTTTACAGTATCAAAACTGTAATTGGAGGAAGGAGTACTACTGGAAATACCACAAGTATCAAGAAAACAGGCAAAAATGATCTGGCTGCAGGATATAATCATGTTTTTAAAAAGAGTAATTCTTATATAAAAATATGGAGCCTTGATGGAAGATATATAGCAAATTATAAATACCAGAACAGCAACACTGAAACCGACAACACAATTTCAGTTCCAGACATTATTAAAAATCGCTTATCTTACGGTGCCTATTATCTGGATTATACAACCAAAAATTCAAAACAAAGAAAACTTTTCATTATGAGTAAATAAACTCTCTA
>JAAYEB010000475.1 GCA_012728995.1 Fibrobacter sp.
AGAAAAATGGATCAGATTAGTACCTATTTAATTAGTATAATAAAATATATACAGCCAGACAGATCTTTTTTACCTGATTTTTATTAGTCCCCGGAAAAACACAATTACACTTGCAAGGTTTTTAACCTTGAATGATTTTAAACTGAATGTAGAAGAATATTCTGATTCTCGGGTATATGCAGGATTTTGATAAACATTTTTATATCGGTATATTTATCAGTAGCTTACTTTTGAAAGAAAATGTGAATCCAATGGTTCCGCAAATATGGATACGAGGCAATCAGATACAAATTAAACAGGCATGTACAGAAGTCACTTGCTGTGAAACCATGGTTTCTATATCAATTAAAAGATAAAATGCATAAGTGTAATTTTTAAAGTAACTTGTTATCAAATTTGAGCTTATAATAGGTACAAAAAACGATATACTATCACAAACCAGGAGGATTACATGAGGTCTTTTATTAAGTTAAGCGTTTTAATGGCTGTTTCTGCGTGTTCACTCTTTTCTGCTCCAAAATTTCCTTTCCCGCATAACGCAGAATACCCCTACGGAATTATGCCATCCAGTATCGATAACGAAAAGGTTCAGGAAACATATGAGGAGTTTATGGAATTTTATGAGGAAAGTGGAGACCTGGCCAGAATTAAACATGATAATCTGGATTCTACAGTTTCCGAGGGAATCGCGTATGGTATGATAGTTATGGTGTATATGGATAATGATAAAAACAATACGCGGGATAAATTTGACAAGTTGTGGAAATATTATAACAGCTTTTTGAATAAAAACGGCCTGATGAACTGGAAAATTCATGGATTTTCTAATGTTGTTGGTAGAAATGCAGCCACAGACGCGGAGCTTGATGCTGCTTTTGCTCTTATGCAGGCTTACAAACAGTGGGATGATGAAAAATATCTGACAGATGCTACTGAACTTATCGGGAAAATTGCAGAATTTGAAATCAACGAAAATGGTTTCATTAAACCAGGTGACAGTTGGGACAGCGAAAAGAATCCCTCTTATTTCAGCACCGCGGCTCTTGAACTTTTCAAGCAGGCAAGTAATTTTGGCTGGGACAGGATTATCGAGAATTCGTATTCTCTTATAGAGAAATCCAGAAATAATAGTACTGGTCTGGTTCCAAACTGGTGTGATGAACAGGGTAACCCTTCATCTTCTCCATTTGATTCTAACAGAGGAGCATACTACTACGACGCAACCCGAACGCCCTGGAGGCTTGCCTGGGCATACTCCTGGTATGGTCATGAAAAAGCAAAAGAAACTTGCGATAAAATTGCATCATGGATATCTTCAGAAACCGGTAATGATCCTTCAAAAGTTGTTGATGGGTACAATCTGGATGGATCACAATTAGGCCAATGGAACAATGCAACATTTGTCGGTCCTTTGGCTTGTGCCGGTATGGTTGATGAATCACATCGCAGTTGGCTTGATGAAAGTTACAGCCATCTTGCTTCAATCGAAGAAACCGTTTATTATCAGGTGTCTCTTAAAATGTTGACACTGCTTTATCTTTCTGGCAATATGCCCGATTTATGGAATGTGCCGAATAGCATTTCTCCGCGAAAAGCAACAGGCAGGGGATTTTCAGAAAAGCCGGATTTTACCTTTTCAAATGCAATCGGGAGTGCAAAAGAAGTTTCCTTTTCATTATCCAGACCCGGTATGATAAACATATCCCTCTATACGGTTTCTGGTAAACTTGTGTCTACTCTTTTAAAAGGAAATTATGAAAAAGGCATACATCGTATAACTGTAAATCCATCTCTTCCTGCTGGAGCATATATTATACGTATGACAACTCAATCGGCAGAGGTAACAAAGCCGTTGATGATGACGCGGTAAATTATGGGTGGCTGCGTTCATGGAATGGCTACGGAACTAAACCATATGTTGAAAATGAACTGTACTCGTGAATAATGAAAGACAGGTGACAGTATGAAACGGATGATTATTTTTTTGGTGATAATGTTTTTTGTAAACGGAACAAAAGCTTCGATTGTTATCCGTGAAATACGTACAGCTTCGGATAATGTACTTGTTATTCTGCTTCACAATGATAACAAGGTTGACGTTTCGGGGCTCGACATGAGCAGTTCGAAGTGGAAAATTAATGATCAAGTGCCATCGGGTATCGGTTCATATGCCATGGAGGCCGATTCCTGTGATTATCATGTGTATCTGGAGACCGGGATTCTTGAGAACGGTGTTGAATATTTGATTTCGACACCGTATGGAGACACTGCTATACAGTTTGATGACCGCAAAATTTTCTGTGAATCAATAAAAACAAACCAGGCTGCATACAGCTCTCTTGCGAGTAATAATTTCGCGTTGTTTGCGATATGGCTTGGTGATAAAGGAAGCAGACAGATAGATAGTTCACTTCCGGAATATGAAATTTTCGAACAGTATACAGATGAAACTGTGGCTTCAGGAACTCTTACAGAAATCGGAGAAAATTCTTCATCGGGAGATTACGTTTACCGCATAGATCTTTCTTCGGTTCCTGAAGGCGGACCGTATATAATTTCAGTAAAGGGGTATGGATGTTCCTGGCCTTTTGGAGTGGGAAGTACGTTTTCGAAACGTCTTGCTTACATAATGTTTCGTTCCCAGTATTATCAGCGGTGTGGTTGTCCGATTGTCGAGCCTTATGGATGGAATATCAGGGAGAATCCTTGTCACACGACAGTTTATGATGTTGATGGGGATATTGGGGAGGCAAACATTCGTGTAACCGGGAGTGAATCTACGTTCGTTTGTATAGGGGGATATCATGACGCGGGAGACGCTGACAGACGGGCTTATCATATGGCAAACCCGATAATCAATCTTATGATTTATGAAGCGTTTCCGGACCTCTTTTATGATGAGCAGTTTAATATTCCGGATCAGTTTGATTCTCTTGGTAATATTAT
>JAAYEB010000062.1 GCA_012728995.1 Fibrobacter sp.
ATCGCAGCAGTTCAAGATTTCTTATGGTAGCAGGATCAAGCTCGGCTACATCAGAAAAACTTCGGGGTGTAATAGCGGTAATGTGCGCAAGATCATTTTTTTTCTGTTCTTTCAGATAAAGAAGCAACGCACCGGCAGCACAAATACCAGCCTCAAACCCTTCGAGTCCCAGGCTTTCTGTTGAAGCAATTTTAAAATGATCAGTGATCGCAGACTGTGCATTTGTCAGGTCAAATTTCCAGGAATCGTATCTTGAAATCACTGTTTGATTTAAGGAATCAGATACGACTTTCTGTAATTTGTCATCATCAATATCACTTAACAGAATTTCACTGGGATCTATCCTGACCAGTTCTTTTTCGAGATCATCAACACCAATCTCCTCAACCTGAAACAGTCCTGTAGACAGATCACAAACAGCAGTACCGGTCTTGTGGTTAAGGGTATGCAGGCAAACAATAAAGTTGTTTGTATTTTCTTCAATATAGCTGTCTTCAGTAGCAGTACCTGCAGTAATAATTTCAACTACATCCCTTTTTACGATACCTTTAGCCAGTTTCGGGTCTTCCGTCTGCTCGCAAATCGCAATTTTGTACCCGGCTTTAACAAGCCTGTTGGCATACCTTTCCAGCGCATGAAACGGAAATCCTGCCAGAGGAGTATTTTCTGTTCCACCATGGTTACGACTTGTAAGAGTCAACCCCAGGACCTTTGAAGCTATTTTTGCATCTTCGTTAAATAACTCGTAGAAATCGCCCATTCGGTATAGCAACACTGTCCCCGGATTACGTGCTTTAATCTCATTATACTGCCGCATAAGTGGAGTAACATCTGGACGCGCTGCTACCCTGCCAGTATCACTCTGAGCTGTCTTGCCCATACCAGTGCTCAATTTTTCCTGATCCTTTTTGTAAATTTAACGTTTCTTTTTACTGCTATCATCCTCTTTTTCAGGATCCGAATCAGATACATCATTTTGAGGTTCAGTAAGAAAGACTTCCAGTACTTCTTCCTCCTCTTCTTCTTCAGTATCATTCGCAGATTCGGCCTGACCAGTTCTTCCAGATAAGGCATCCATCCGAATCGTTTCTTTATTTATTTCTGCAGTTTCTTCCATATATTCATCTTCATCTGAACTCTCCAGTTCATCTGAAACATTATCAATGTCTTCATTTCTCCCGGTTTCATCCTGTTCTTCTAACGCATTTTCTTCATCGGTAATCTCCTGTGATCCCTGACGAATAAACTGCTCAGAATCATCCTCAGCCTCCCTGATCTTCTCATCGAATTCCTGCGTGTCCCAGACATCTTCCTGACTGTCCTGCACCTTTTCCTGCATATTATCAGAAGTGCTGTTTTTTTCTTCTGTTTCTGCGAAATCAACTTCAAACACGGCAGTACTTTCAGGATCAGGAACATTTTGCGGTTCTGGTTCATCTGCTGTTTCAGAAGTTTCTGGAACACTCCAACCCGATTCTTCAGTCGCGTCTTTATCTATTGATTCGGTGTCTGTTTCGTCATTATCAGAATCAGTTTCAATGTTTTCATTTTGCTGAGATTGCTGTTCTGTTTTTTCAGAAGACTGTTCATTTTCTTCGACATTCTGATTCAGTTCCTCTAAAGCTTCGGCTTGCTCATTAACGTCAGACTCTTTTTCACTTATTTCTTCTGAACCATTTTGATCTTGAACCGAATCGGTTCTATTTTCTTCTTCATTTACCAGACTGTCATTTTCTGAATCTGTATCACTATCCTGATCATTCTCATTCTGTAATTCTTCCATTGAGAGTTCTTCAACTTTTTCGCGTGCGATAGCTTCAAACTCTTCAATTTTGGGAAGTTCTTCTAATTTATTCAAACCAAAATATTTAAGGAATTCATTAGTAGTACTGTACAGAAGCGGGCGACCTGGTTTATCACTTCTACCTGCAATTGTAACCAGTCGTCTTTCCAGCAAAGTTTTCATGGCACCATCAGAAACAACACCCCTTACGGCTTCAATTTCAGCTTTACTGATAGGTTGTTTATAAGCAATTATGGCCAGACATTCCAGAGCCTGAATAGAGAGCTTTTTTGCTGCCTTTTCCTTAAAGATCTGGCGAACCCATGGGTGATAATATGAGACAGTACGAAACTGATATCCTCCACCTATTTCTACTATTTCAAAAGGATGTCTCTCTTTTTGCAATTGAGCATTGATATTGTCGACCATTTTCCTGATTTTCCTTACATCGGGATTATCAGGAAGAATACTTTTGATTTTGTTTGCAGTTAAAAGCTCTTCTGAAGCAAATAGAAGCGCTTCAAGAATACGCATTGATTCAGTTGAAGCATTTAAATTTAAATTTTCAGAACCATTTTCTTCAACATCAATGACCTCTTCACGTTTTTTAGCACTCATGAGAGACCTCCTGGTAAAAACATTAAAAACTATTTGGAATCCGATTCCTGTGACTCATCATTACATTTTTTAGGATTTGCACTTACATAGATGCATCCGAAATTCTGTTCCTGCCGGAAAACGATTTCCTGCATTTTGATCAGTTCAAGTAAGGCCATAAAAGTAACTACCATTACTATTTTCCTGTGATCATTCTCAAACAATTCCTCAAATCGCACTTCACCTTTATCACTGACCATTGTAAGTACATACTCAATTTTATCATCAATTTTTACAGCATCATATTCAACAACATGATTGTATTCCTTCTCATTCTCGGACCTTTCGAGAACTTTCTTGAAAGCTGTGAGAAGATCAAAAATACTTATATTTCCGAGATCAATCTCATCCGGTTTCTCAGACTTCTCAATTACTTCAGGGCAGCCTCTGGAAAAAGCTCCGAACTGCTCAGATTCAAAAACTTTCAGAGCTCCTGCAGCTTCTTTAAACTTTTTATATTCCAGGAGTTGAGCAACAAGTTGTTCTCTGTTATAGATGCCATCTTCCTGCTCGACATTTTCATTCTGATCTGCCGGCAAAAGTTCACGCGCTTTAAGCCGAATCAGAATAGAGGCCATATGAAGATATTCTGATGCGATATCGATATTCAGTTCCTGCATCAGATCCAGGTATTCCAGGTATTGAGTTACAACCACCGATACCGAAATATCGACTATGTTAACTTCCGATTTATTAACCAGATACAGCAGAAGATCCAGCGGACCTTCGAATAATTCAAGTTTAACTTCATATTCCTGCTGTTTCAATGACACTCAATAGCCTCAATCTTGTTTAGAATATCTTTTCGACGATTCCGAAACAGCTTCAATATATATAAGTTTCGATTTCTTCAGCAGCTGTTCATTCATAGCATAGAACCTACCAAAATACTTCATTTCAAGGCAGAAAAACGGTTGTTTTTGAAATAATCGGTTCCAGAAAATCGTGAATTAAAAATTGTCATAAAATTTTGGAAAATGTCTGATGACCTTTTTACGAATATACCATTATTTTACTTTGCCGTGTATACACATAAACGGTTCAGTATAAATCTGTTCAGAGTTTTAAGACAGATCCGGTCTGATTATGATACCTTTGTGCCAAAGAGGTTTATTGTCAGTACAAATTATAATCTGTGCCACGAAACTACTCAACTGTTACACTTTTTGCCAGATTACGGGGTTGATCAATCTCACAATCTCTCAAAGCAGCAATATGATAAGCAAGCAATTGCAGGGGTATAACAGACAGCAGAGGGCTGAGTAAAGGTAATGTTTTGGGAATATGTATGACATGCCGTGCATATTTTTCGATTTCCCTGTCTCCCTCGTTTGCAATTGCAATTACGCTTCCACCCCTGGCATTAACTTCCTGTATGTTTGATAATACTTTATCGTATACACTATCCTTAAGTGCCAGAACAACAGAAGGCATATCTTTATCAATTAAAGCAATAGGTCCGTGTTTCATTTCCGCAGCAGGATATCCTTCAGCATGTACATAAGAGATCTCCTTTAATTTGAGAGCACCTTCCAGTGCAACCGGGAAATTATAGGATCGTCCAAGATACAGGAAATTATTATGTTTAGCATAAATCCCGGCAATTTCCCTGATTCTTTCATTCTGTTTCAATATTTTTTTCACCTGTTTGGGAACTGCTTCCAAAGCTCTTGCAATCGTTACCCCGTCACTGTGAGAAATACGACGCATTCTTCCTAATAATAGTGTTAAGAGTGAAAGAATCGTAAGCTGTGAAGTAAAAGCTTTTGTTGATGCCACACCGATTTCGGGTCCTGCATGAAGATATACGCCGCCATGGGTTTCACGTGCTATACTGGAACCGACGACATTACAGATGCCCAACACTGTGGCTCCTTTGCGAGATGCTTCACGTAAAGCTGCCAGTGTATCGGCAGTTTCTCCCGACTGGCTTATCACAAATACAAGTGTATGCGCATCAATAATCGGATTACGATACCTGAACTCTGATGCATACTCGACTTCAACAGGAATTCCTACCAGTTCTTCAATTAAATATTCACCAACAAGAGCGGCATGCCAGCTTGTTCCGCAAGCGACAAAAATCAGGCGGTTTATAGCACGCAATTCCTGAAGAACAAGGTTAAGCCCATCAAGCCGCGCTGTGCCATCATCAACAAGCAAACGTCCCCTCATTGCATTACGAATCGTATCGGGCTGTTCAAAGATCTCTTTGAGCATAAAGTGCTCAAAACCATCTTTAGCCAATGCATTGGCATCCCAGTCGAGGCTGTGTATCTCCGGATTAATTTTGCGGTTATCAAGAGTAGTTGTATTAAAGAAACCATGTTTAAGTTCTATCAGATTATTGTCTTTCAAATAAATCACCTTTTTGGTATGCTGTACGATTGCTGAAGCATCAGATGCAAGAAGCATCTCGTCATCACCAACTCCAACTACCAGAGGTGACCCTCTTCGTGCTCCAATAATAACACCCGGATTATCAAATGCAATAACAGCAACACCGAATGTTCCTTCAACCTCCAGCAACGCCCGTCTGACAGCAGAAGACAGATCTCCATCGTAATATTTACCAACCAGTTGAGCAAGAACTTCCGAATCGGTTTCTGATAAAAACTCGATTCCCTCTTTTTTCAATTTTTCTTTAAGAATAGAATAGTTTTCAATGATCCCATTGTGAACCAAAGCGATACGTTTATTCACATCCAAATGAGGATGGGCATTCGCATATGATGGCGCCCCATGAGTAGCCCACCTGGTATGCGCAATACCGATTTTGGTACCTGTTGCATTCTCTATATCAGAAGTTATCTCTTTAAGATGATCAACTTTCCCCTTGTCTTTAAAAACGCTTAAGCCGCTGTTATTAACCAGTGCAACGCCAGCACTGTCGTAACCTCTGTACTCTAAAGCACTTAACCCCTCAACAAGTATAGGAAACGCATCCCTTTTCCCAATATATCCAACAATACCACACATATTAAGCTCCCGTAAAAGGTGTCGCCTGAACAGTTTTTTCAGTCCCTGCGTAAAAATAAAACCAGATTCGCTGTTATACAAAACAGATCTGAAACAGTTTTTATAGCGGCAAATGGTATTCCATATCTATTTATAACTGTTTAAACCGGTTTGTAATATTTTTCAGAACTGAAAAGAGTAGAATTACACTCAATACAGCAATAACTGTATTCAATAATTTATTGATCTTTAATGCATCGGAGCATTTACCCGATTTTTGTATATATGTTTTTTCTGTTCCATTGTATGGACCTGATTCAACCTTTTTTTGCTGTACAGGCTCTTTTTCATAATCCTGTTTTTGAGTCCCGTTTTGCTCTTTATCACTCTGATTTGCCTGATTGATATGAAGGTGACAATATCCGTTTTTCAAATTTCTGCTAATTTTACACCTGGTACCACTTCGGGTAATTCCTTTGCATTGCTGATCCATTTTTTCTCCCTACAAAGTTGGAGTTTGAGGAAAATACCAAAAAAAAATCGATTACTTGCAGCAACGACTCCAGTATTCAGATAAATAAATGAGAAATATGGATTTTTTGCCGAAGTAATAATAACGCAGCCTCCTTCCAGGTGAAAACAAAATATAGCCACTTCATCAGCTTTTTTGCAAGTTTCCTTTCTGTTATTGAGAGCATCACACCTAAAATAACCATCTCAGATAGACACGACCTTCACAGCCATGAAACTTTTTCTGTGCAAAGCACCACTCTTGCAGGCTCATCGCCAAGTGATCGTCTCCAGTCAGATTTTATTATCTGCTGGAGGATTTTTTCCATACAAAACAAGTTTTAATACTCCTGGTTATTCCATTTGACTTTTTCCATCAGTTTTTTCTGTATTAATCGGTTACTGCAAATAAGGCCTTTTGATAACAATCCACGATCCAGACCATCACGATCGGCACAGATTCCCCCTGCTTCTTCGATGATTATTTTTCCTGCAGCAAAATCCCAGGGTGAGAGCATATATTCAAAATATCCATCATATCTTCCGCAAGCCAACCAACAGAGATCAAGTGCAGCACTTCCCATACGTCTGATTCCCCTGATATTTTCCTTAAAAAGAGTGTGTATTCCCTGAAGAGTTTTTTCCATGAGAATACCGCGATCATAATAAAATCCGGTACTGATCATTGATTCATTAAGAAATTCATGTTTTGAAACAGAAATTCTCTCTTCATTAAGGTAAGCCCCTTTTTGTGCTTCAGCCGAAAAAAGTTCATTCCTGACAGGATCATATACTACACCAGACTTAACAGTTCCATTTTCGGCATAGGCAATTGATACAGAATAGTGTGGAATATTGTGAGCGAAATTATTTGTACCATCGAGTGGATCAATGATCCATAGCCGGGGAGCAAATATATTTTGCTTTGTATTTGATTCTTCTGCAAGGAAAACAGAATCCGGCAATCCTTTGAGCAATATTGATGAGATAAGTTTTTCTGCTTCGGTATCTGCATCAGTAACAAGATTAAAGGTTTCTCCCTTCTGATCGATTCGGCTTTTTCCACCCATAGACTGAATCAATTTCCCTGCTTCAGTAGCCGCTTTTATTGCCAGATCCATAATTTGATTTTTCATTTCATTTCTCCTGTACAGAATTTTGGCATTTTTTTTCTATGTATGCCAAAAATATGTTTAGCATAACCTGATAACACCAGAAGTTTTATTTTCATATTCGCCAATGGTATATTTGATAAAGACTCAACACCTGCGGGCTGCGCGATACAATCTCTAACGGCAGTTTTTAACACCAGATTTGAAGGTGTTGGGGAAAGCTGGCATGCAGGTATAAATACCAGTCTCAAACATATCCATATAGAGATTGCAGCAGCAGATTCTCACAGCAGCTTCATCTGGAGCACAAATGAGAATGTTACTATTGCGGTTTGAGGTATTTTAAAAAGAGGGTAGATATCTTGTCCCCCCAAAAAACAGAACAGATGAATTATTTATGAGTGATTGGAACAATACTGGCAAACCTGTTATTCTTGCATCAGGTTCTCCCAGAAGAAAAGAGATTCTTTCAATGATGGGATTCTCTTTCAAAGTTATTATACCCCAGTGGTTTGATGAAAAAGATTATATTTGTTATAGTGATCTGGAAAATTCATTACAAACCCTGGCAATTAAAAAGGCACAAACTGTTTCGGAGAAGAATCCTGATGCATTAGTGTTGAGTGCAGACACTATCGTGGTAAAAGATAAGGAGATTTTCGGTAAACCGTCAGATAAATCTGATGCATACAACATGATCAAAAAGCTGTCCGGCAGTTTGCATCAAGTACTTACAGCAGTAGCTCTGAGATGCGACGAAAAAAAATTCTGTGAATCATCTGTTTCGGTAACTAATGTGTATTTTCGACAACTCACCGATTATGAAATCAATGAGTATCTTCTTGTTGATGAATATAAAGATAAGGCCGGTGCTTATGCCATACAGGGCAAATCACTGGTTTTTGTTGACAAAATTGAAGGATGTTATTATAATGTAGTCGGGCTACCAGTTTCCGACACCATTAATCTTTTTAGAAAATTTATTGTTCGAAAGGAATCCGCAGATGTCTGAAAAGAATGAAACGGATCTCAATAATGCAAAAAACCCGCAGGAAAAAGTCGGAGATATTCTCCGAAAGGAGCGTATTACCCGCCGTATTACTGTTGAGACAATTGCAAAAGATCTCAAGTTAAATGTCAAATATATAAAAGCTCTGGAAACCAATGATTACGATTCATTACCAGCAGATCCATACGTCAGGGTGTATCTTAAATCCCTCGCTAAGTATCTGTCTTTAGATCCGGATCAGATACTGACAAATTTTTATAAAGAACGTGGTTTGAGCCTCGAGCGAAAAGATACTTCATCAAAAATCGAAATCAGCATGCAAAAACAGGAAGAAAACAGTGGTAATCCGATGCTGATAGTTGCAATAGTCTTAATACTTCTGCTTGCAGTATTCAGTTTTCTGGCTAATAAAAAAGGATGGATATCAAATGATTCTCATCAGTCGCAAGAGATTTTAAATGAAACTACTGAATTCGATTCAGATACGATTCTGGATCCTGTTATGAATGATACCCTCATTCCCAGTGCATTACAACAGCCTGATACACTTGATATCACGGATGATGACACCACAGTTACAGACACACAATCTTCCATGCAACTCAAGATAACCACCACAAGTGATTCCGTCTGGATTCAGGTGTTCAGTGATGGTTCTTCCTGGAAAAATGTCATTTACAAAAATGAAACCAGGGATTTTTCTGCCGCAGACAGTTTCAATATTCATGTAGGAAACAATTCCACAATCACCTATTCCTTAAATGACGAACCCTTAAAGGTCAAGGGAAAAGGCGTTCTGATTTTCAAAATTGGCAAAAGTGGTAAACCTGAAGTGTGGCCTTTATCAAAATGGAACAGAATTTTTAAAGACAGACTCTGATAAGGAATATCTTCATGTGGATAGATTCCCATGCACATCTGTTTGATTATTCACATGAAGAATTAGTACAGATAATAAATGAAGCTTCAGAAAGATCTGTGTCCATTATTGTTTCCACTGCAACATCTGTTATTACTGCCACAGATGTAATCTGTCATTGTGATAAATTTGATTCTGTATGGGGTGCTGGCGGCATATCTCCTTTTGATGTACTTACACAACCTGATAGTTGGCAGCAAAAGCTTCGAAAACTGTTAAATCATCCAAAAATGATTGCTGTTGGCGAGATCGGTATTGATAACACAAATCCCACCTACCCTGTACTTGATAAACAGCTGCCTTTTTATGAATCCCAACTTGAAATGGCAGCAGAATTAAATTTACCAGCAGTTATTCATTCAAGAGGCATAGAAAAAACAGCTATTGAAATCTGCAAGACAACGGGATTAACAAAAGCAGTTTTTCACTGTTTTACGGGTGATATTGATAGTTTGCGTAAGCTTCTAGACTATGACTATTATGTTTCTTTTTCAGGAATAATCACTTTTAAAAATGCGTTAATCCGGGATCTGGTAAGTTTTGTACCGTTTGACCGTATCCTGATAGAAACCGACACGCCTTATCTTGCGCCTGAACCATTCAGAGGGAAAAAAAATAAACCAACATGGGTTTCTCTTGTTGGAGAAGAGGTGGCTAAACTTAAAAAAATCGATCAGAATGAACTTCAAAGATGTATAGAAAACAATTTTCGCTCTTTATTCAAAATTTAAATGAAATTTCGATTATAATTCATCTGTAATATTATATTTTTGTATCGAATATGTGGACATTTTTTTTAATTCTCGCAACTGTATGTATATTTATTCTGCTTTTTTATCTGATTCTTGAGCTCAATGAGCTTGAGAAAAAGATTGCCAATCTGACAAATAATATCAGGAAACATTATGAAAACGAGTGATGCTCTGGCCTTGATAAATGATACAATTCTTTCATTGAAAGCATATCATCTGGAACCCCTGGATGTAGCTGTCAAGCTAAACCAAAATGAAAACCCTTTTGACTGGCCGGACACAGTAAAACAGGAAGTCGCAAAATTTTGTCTGGAACGCCCCTGGAATCGCTATCCACCATTCATCCCGGACAAGCTCAAAAATGCAATTGCTGATTATACAGGAGTATCTTCTCAACAGATAATAATCGGAAATGGTTCCAATGAGATGCTGCTGGTACTGTTTCTTGCATTAGTCAAGCGAAATTCAAGAATTATTCTCTGCAAACCAACATTTACTGTTTACCAGATGCTCCTGGATGGTTTTGGAGCTCAGGGTGTATCAATAAATCTGGATAATAACTTGCAATTTAATATTCCTGGAATAATTGATACAATCGATAAAAATCCCGAATCAATACTTATACTGTGTTCTCCAAACAATCCAACCGGATCAGTCCTGAATGAAGAAAATTTACGATTAATTCTAAAAAAACATACTGGATTTTGTATTCTGGATCAGGCATATATCGAATTTGGCGGATATAATGCCATATCACTGATTGATGAATTTCCGAATCTAATTATTACACGAACTTTTTCGAAAGCTCTGGCAGGTGCAGGACTCAGGCTTGGATACATGATCGGTTCTGCTGAAATAATAAGAGAAATCAACAAAATCAAACTGCCTTACAATATCAATTTCTTTTCAGAACATGTTGCATCTGTTTTATTAAATCATCAGGACTTGCTTGATCGCAGAATAAGAGAGATTATCTCCGAAAGAGATAAAATGAACCGTTTTTTTAATACAATGCCGTTTTGTGCAGTTTATCCTGGCAACGCAAATTTTATTCTGGTCCGCACAAATAAAAAAGATGAGTTTTTTAATTTTCTCTGTTCTGAGGGTTTTCTTGTAAGAGATGTATCCGGATACCCAATGCTGGAAAACTGTTTAAGGATTAGTATTGGTACACCGCAAGAAAACAGTGGATTAATAAAAGTAGTAAAACGATTTTTCGAAAAGAATTGATTCTAAAAAGATATTTCAGAGGTTATATGAGCAGAAAAGCTGTTATAAACAGAACAACAAAAGAAACGGACATAAAGCTTGAACTTGGTATAGACGGAAGCGGTAATTCTGATATATCCAGTGGTAATGGTTTCATGGATCATATGCTTACGCTTTTTTCCAGACACGGGCTTTTTGACCTGAAATTAATATGTAATGGAGATACGCATGTTGATTTTCATCATAGTGCTGAAGACATCGGGATATGCCTTGGAAAAGCACTTGAAAAAGCTCTGGGTGATATGACTGGAATTAACAGATATGGTTTTTCATATTTACCTATGGATGAATCATTGGCTCGCGTTTGCATTGATATCGCAGGACGGCCAAACCTGGTCTATTCAGTTAATCTTGTCGATCGAAAAATCAACGATTTTGAATGTGATCTCGCAGAGGATTTTTTCAAAGCATTTTCAGACAATTCAAGATCGACTGTACATATTGACCTGATTCGTGGCCGCAATAGTCATCACTCCCTTGAAGCGATTTTTAAGGCATTTGGAAAAGCTCTCTGTAATGCATGCTCCTTGAACAGTCGTGCAATTCACGATTTACCTTCAACTAAAGGGTTGATTTAATCTAAAATATTATAACTGTTGCTGCGTATTAAAATGATCATGCGATAATTTTGATTATTTGTATAAACAAAATTCAAAGTTATTCTGAAATTTTTGAGAACCTGCATAATTAAGGGTTTTCATTTCTTTACAGAAACATATTTTGGACAAAAGTGATTCTATTTATAATTGGGTTAACAAATGCCTTAGAACATAAAACATTTACGCGACCTGCTTCGTGAACATCGGCATTTAGAATCAGATCCAGAACCCTTAAAATACAGTCATGGGGATAACGATAACGATTACGACAACGACAACGGTGAAAGTAGATATGACCTTCACAGCCATAAAATCCTTTCTGTTCAATGATACTATGTAGATCATTCCCGCACTGCGGGACAAGCTGTAAATTAATCGTCCGATTTTGGTTTAATTTTTTGTTATGAATTAAATTTTCGGTGGAAAATTAGCTCTCCGTATTGTAGATTTAAAAGTACTCTAGTAAATTGTTACGGTTACAATACGAATTAATTCGTAAAAAAAGGAGGAACAATGCTTCCTGGAAAACTCCTTATTATCGGAGTCATAAGTGTGATGGTAATGGTGGGATGCGCTAAAAAGGACTCTCAAAAAGACATAGAGTTTTCTCAACAGTCTGATACTCCATCTTTATCGGAAACTGAAGACATTTTTGATGAATTTTACAAAAGTGACTCTTCAACTGATATTACTTCTTCAGAATCAAACTCGGAAGAAACTTTTTCTACTTCAGGTGGTACTCCAGTACCAAAACAAACTGGAAATTATATCCCGGAATTTTCCGAAAACGGAAGATATGTTGTTCAGGTCTCGACTGTCGGTCCCCGATCAATAGCAGATGAGCTTACAGCTAAACTCAATACACGGGGATATCCTGCTTATATAGCAGAGGTAACGAACCCGACACCGGAACTTTTTGGTACATATTATAGAATACGAATAGGTGGTTTTCATACTGTTTCGGCAGCAAGAAATTTCGGTGAAAATACTCTGAGAACAGAAGGTTATGATTACTGGGTTGACAATAAATCCAATGACAATGTAGGTATCGATGGATCTGGGCTTGGAAGTAATGATTCATACGGTACAGACAGTTATGGCTCACAATACGATTCTGAATCATACAGCTCAGAACCATATAGTGAACCTTCGGTAACTACGGAACCGGTAACTACGGAACCGGTAACTACCGAACCGGTAACTACCGAACCGGTAACTACCGAACCGATAACTACCGAACCGCCAGTTTCTGAAACACAATCGATTGAAGCATTACCCGAAAGTACGGAACCGTTACCTGAAACGGAAACAACCGGTTCATCTGAGAGTTCTGATTTTGATTCAAACTTTGACTCCAGTCTTGATTCAGACTGGTCTGATGATGAATGGTAATTTGATTAGTAAAATAAATTCATGAAATTTCGCAAATTCCGGGTTTTGCAATCAGCAAAACCCTTCTTTTTTAGCTATGAATACAACTATCGCAATTATTAATCTTGGGTGCAGTAAAAACCAGGTGGATGGAGAGCGGATATTACACCTTTTCACCGGGTCTGGATACGGGCACACTGAAAATTTATATGAAGCAGATATAATTATAATTAATACCTGCGCATTTATTCGAGAAGCAAAAGAGGAAGCTATAGATACTATCCTTGAAGCTGCCAATTATAAAAAAACAGGAAAATGTTCCAAACTGATTGTTAGCGGATGTTTTTCTGAACGTTATCGCAATGAGGTCAGGGACAAGTTTCCTGAAATAGACCTGTGGGTTGGTGTAAATGACTGGAATGATATCTTTGAAAATCAGTTTGGTTCATTGAAACACTCTTCATTTGAAAGAGAATTATCCGAACCGGTCTCAACTCAGTACTTAAAAATTGCAGAAGGATGTTCTCATCGCTGTGCTTATTGTGTTATTCCTTCTATCAGAGGACCGTTCAAAAGCAGAAGCTCCTCATCAATTATTGAAGAAGCAAATTGGCTATACGAGAAGGGAACCAGAGAGCTGATTCTTGTTGCACAAGACACTTCTTATTATGGAAAAGATATTTCCACCTCACTTTATGAACTTTTGGTCAGATTATTGGATAATACCCGTTTCCCCTGGATACGGATGATGTACCTTCATCCAAAATATATAAGCTATGATCTTCTTCGTTTAATTGCATCAGAGGAAAGAATATGCCCCTATTTCGATATACCTTTACAACATATATCTGATCCAATTTTGCTGGCCATGAAAAGGAGCCCTTTATCACTGGATATTTATCGCCTGATTGAAAAAATCAGAACTTTGGTTCCGGATTCATCAATCAGAAGCTCTTTTATTATCGGTTTCCCGGGAGAAACTGAGCGACACTTTAAGGAGCTTCAACAATTCATTGAATTTGCCCGTTTTGACAAATTAGGTGTTTTTCCTTTTTCTCCTGAAGAAGGGACGAAAGCATTCGATATGCGGCCACGACCAAGAGATGTTACTGTTACGCGCCGGTGTAATGATCTGCTAATGCAGCAACGTGAAATTAGTCGTGAAATACTTGCTTCAAAAATCGGTCAAACTCTATCGGTAATTATAGACAGAGTTTCAGATAATTTTGATTTTAATTATGATGGCAGGTCGAGATATGATGCCCCTGAAGTAGACGGGAAAGTATTGATTGGAAACGGAAATGTAGAACCGGGAACGATATGTAATGTCTCTATTGTCGGAGCAGACGATTATGACCTTTATGGAGAAATAGCAGATAAGATTTCAAACTGAACACATTATTTGTCGGTAAATAATAAAGGTTAGAATTAACGATTAAAGTATTTGCGATGGTATTGAATTTTGCTTTGATAAAATTTATTTTCCCGCTGTTTGTTCTTGTTATAAACATATTATTAAAACATGCAAGGGATTTTCAAGGAGATTTATAATGCCTACATATGAGTATAAATGCAATAAATGTGGCTATATCTTTGAAGAATTTCAGAGTATCAGTTCTGAACCTTTAAAAAAATGTAGAAAAGAAGGCTGTGATGGTGATGTGGAGCGATTGTTTTCACCCGGAGCAGGGTTTCTGTTCAAAGGAAACGGATTTTACATCACCGATTACCGGTCCGATTCTTATAAAAAAGCTGCATCAGCAGACAAGAGTTCTCCCTCATCTCCCTCATCTTCCTCAGGCAGTTCATCATCAAAAAATTCTTCAGGATCTTCCGGTGGTTCTTCAAAAGGTTCATCATCTTCCAGTTCTGGTACATCATCAAATTAATCAATCTAATCTGGCCGGAGTCTGAAAAAATGTTTATTGATGAATCTGTTATTTACGTTAAAGCCGGAGATGGTGGCAATGGATGCCACTCTTATGAACGTCTGAAATACAAACCTAAAGGTAGACCTGACGGTGGAAGCGGCGGCAGAGGTGGCAGTATTTACCTGACAGGATCTCCCCAGGTACACACACTTGCAGATGTTGCATATAAACAAAGGTATGTTGCACAGAGAGGTGCTCATGGAAAAGGAAAGAATCAGACCGGACGAAGTGGTGAAGACATTTTTATTCAGGTTCCTCTCGGTACAATTGTTTATGATGACAGCAGCGGAAATATTCTGTTTGACTGTTTAAACCCTGAAAAACCACAACTGGTTGCAAAAGGTGGAAGGGGTGGAAGAGGTAATGCAGCCCTTGTAACAAAATACAATCCAAACCCGGACCGTTCAGAATTCGGCAAACCTGGAGAGGAAAAACCGCTTCGCCTTATATTGAAGGTGCTGGCAGATGTCGGCCTTGTAGGACGCCCTAATGCCGGAAAATCAACATTTTTATCAAGAATCTCACGAGCACGCCCCAAGATTGCAGACTACCCGTTTACAACTACCAAACCTAATCTGGGCATAGTACAGATACCTGGAAATTATGATTCTTTTGTAGTTGCAGATATTCCGGGACTGATAGAAAATTGTCATGAAGGAAAAGGTCTGGGTATCCGGTTTCTTCGTCACATAGAGCGGACAAAGATTCTGGCAATCCTTGTAGATGCATCATCGGATAATCCACAGGCAGATGCAGACATACTGGTTAGTGAGTTAAATCATTACAGTAAAAGCCTCAGTCAAAAACCAAAATGTTTTATTTTAACCAAAACAGACACAGTTCCAAAAGATCAAAAAGTTCATATACCCAAGGGGTGGCTGTCGATGTCTTCTGTAACCGGAGAGAATATTGATAAAGTTTTGTGGACTTTTAAAAAAATGGTTGATAAAAGCAGAGAAGAGAATCCGGATTTGTGCTAATCATTTATGACCTGATCCAAGTGATTACTTAACAATTGTCTTTTTCGCAAACTCACATAAACAACATGTGTCGAAACTTCAAGAAGCAGCCAAAATTACCGCAATTCTGCGAACGATTCCCTTACGAAAAATTTAATTCAGGCAATATTCAAGGTTCGTTTTTGTAGATTGAAAAGCCATTGTTGGTTTAATAATGATTACGACAACAGCAATGATGAAGCAAACAAAAATGTTATTTCCCGAAAATATTCTCCTCCTGTATTAGCCAAAAACTCTATAAAATTGAAAATTGTATAATCCACGGGATTTATGCGTTTGAAATCCGGCATTCTTACAAAAAAAGTTGTTATTTTAGCAATAGTTACGATGTTATAATAAACTATACAGTATGTTTTTGCCACTAAATGGTAGACTTGTTTTTGTTAAGGAGAATAAATATGACAAGATTACGTACCCTGACCACTGCTTTGTTATTAATAATAATCCAGACAAATTTCATTACACATGCATCAGTCAGACCATCACAGCCTAC
>JAAYEB010000063.1 GCA_012728995.1 Fibrobacter sp.
GAACGCTCACTACCTTTGCTTTTGACAAAAGCAGCTCCGGGTGGTTTGGTTTCTACGCCTGCTCGTCGAAACCGGAGGGCCCACCTCCATCACAAAGAGAGTTAGCAGGACACACTGCGCTCGGCGAGCATGATGATCTGATCTTAATTTTAAATAAATAATTAACAAGGTGGCCGGGAATCCTGTTTGCGGGAAAATATGAGGCTTTTAGCCACCCATATAACTTAAAATTATAATAAAATCGGGCATCAATCTGATATTTAAAACCAATAAATTCAAGCTGTTCCAGTTTATGGAACAGTTTTTTACTACAATTATGCAGATTTGCACCATTGAATTAAAAGAACAATATATTATAGAATTTATAAACCGATTTCAATATTGATAAACAGGTCCATAAAGATTTGTTGAATAATCTGCATGTTGAAGTCCGGAATTCCCGGAAAAAAAAGTTTCGGAAAAATATATAAATGAAAATATTTTAGTTTTTGAATACATACTGTAACCGGATGGATAAAAATATGACTTGTTCAAAATCTACCATAAGAATATTTGATTATACCGATTATCGTAATTATCTTAGAGATTATTACAGGGAACAAAAAGAACTCAACTCATTTTTCTCATATCGATACTTTGCAAACAAGGCAAAAATAAGATCTATCGGCCTTTATAAGGATGTTATTGACGGAAAACAGTCTCTTTCACGGCGGGCAATTTCCAAATTTTCTGAGGCTATCGGTCATACGAAACGGGAAACTGAATATTTTGAAGCGATGGTATTTTTTACAGATGCTGATACGGTTAAAGAACGTAAATTCTATCTGGAACGGATGATGGCATGTCATGAATCAAAAGCTCATATAATGGAGGAATCCCGGTATGAATACTATTCCAAATGGTATTACAGTGCTGTCCGGGCATTGCTGTCACTTTATCCATTCGATGGCACCGATTATCGTACCCTTGCAAATATGCTTACACCACCTGTAACAAATGAACAGGCGAAAAAGGCAATTGAAGTTCTGGAGCGGCTTGGAATGATTCGCAAAAAGGAGAATGGCTTTTTTGAACCATGTGAACAGATTATTACTACCGGCACTTTGAATAAAAAACGACAGGTTCAGAAACATAACATAATTAATTTCCAGAAAGACTTTTTATCACTTGCATCTGAAGCCTATGAACGTTTTCCGGACAAACAAATTGACATGTCTACAATAACACTCAGTATTTCAAAAAAGACTAAGGATTTAATCAAGGAAGAAGCAGCAGTTTTCAGGAAAAAAGTCCTGAGTCTCGCAGAAAAAGACCCTAACCCTGAATGCCTTTATCAGCTTAACTGTCAAATATTTCCTCTGACTGATCCAGGAAAGGACAGGTGAGGAAATGAAAATGTCAATCATAAAAATTATAATATCTATACTCTTTTGTATTTTTGCTGCTTTTTTACGATGTACATCCCGGCAGGTTACAGGAGTCGGTACCGGATCAGAAACTGTTATAGGCAGAGTTATTCATGGAGATGGTAAACCTGCCGGAGAGACATTTGTCACATTGTACCCTTTTGATTATGATCCTGTAAAAGATTCAGGACTTGTCATCTGCGCCGATACAACCGACAGCAATGGTAATTATTCAATAGTAATCCCATCATCAGACATTAAACTTTATACTTTACATGCGATCAATCAGTCAATGCAAACCAGAACCATAGTTCCGGATATAGAAATTACAGACAGTGAATCAACATTTGTAGAAAACGCTTCTCTTCAGAAAACCGGCAGTATCAAAATTATACTCCCGGACAGTTCTGATGACAAAAACGGTTATGTTTTTATCCCGGGTACCATTTACCATTCTTATATTGAAAACGGGAACGCAATAATTGATTCTGTACCGGCCCAAACTATCCGCAATGTTTATTATAATGACTATCATCCAAACGGGGCACAGAACCTTTCGGAAAACATAAATGTCAAGCCGCAAACCACAACTGTAATTGCCGATTCCAGACAAATATACTCCAGGAAAATATTCCTTAATACCTCTCCCATTGGAGCCAATATTGACGGTGTAGTTACAGATTTCCCTGTTCTCATACGCTTGAGAGCAAACAATTTTGATTTCAGTCAGGTAAATGAGAACGGAAGTGATCTAAGGTTCACGAAATCAAACGGAACTCCAATACCATACGAAATAGAAATGTGGGATTATAACAACAGTGAAGCAGATATATGGGTAAAAGTGGATACTGTTTATGGAAATGACAGTACACAGTTTATTTCAATATACTGGGGAGATGACAATGCAGGCAATTCAGATGGTGCTGCCGTATTTGATACTGCAACAGGTTTTCAAGCGGTATGGCACCTTGGTGATAATAAAGAAAATGTTATGGATGCCACAGCTAACGGAAATAATGGTTTAAAACAGGGAAACCAGTCTCTTACTCAAGGCAATATCGGTTTCGGTCAGTTTTTTAATGGGTCTGGAGATTATACCGATATGGGGAATGTATGTAATCCGGAAATGTCCGATTTTACAGTTTCTGCATGGATTAAAATGTCTGGTGTAAACAAGATTCAAACAATTATTTCAAAAAGTAATGGTGGTTTGCCGAATTCCGGATACGGATGGCTTTTTCAGCTTGATGAGAATGGGGCATTGCAGATATATATGGCAACAGATACAGGTGTGTGGGGTGATAAAGGGTCTTTTGTATTATCCTCAAATATACAAATCACTGATTCCGGTTGGCATCATGCAGCAGCCGTTATTGATAGATCCAATAGTAACAACTGTCGGGTTTATATTGATGGAGAAGATGTAAGCACTCTACCATCAGGAGGCAATATAGCTGATATCGGCAATGTTGTTAACTTTCTTCCACTTAGAATCGGATCTGATGCAGACGGCCAATACCAATGGGAAGGAGCACTGGATGAATGCTGGGTTTCATACAGAACACATTCCCCGGATTACATCAAACTGTGCTATATGAATCAGAAAGGCGAAAACAAACTTGTAGTTTTTAAATGATAACATGTAAAATGATCCAAACAGATTCAGTCGCCATTACCACTATTGTGATCCCAATTGTAATAGTCAAATGCTTTATTTTCTGGACTATGGCCTGGAAGTATAAACTATTAAGTTTTCCCAGACAACACCCACCGGGAAAAGTTTACGGAATAGAGCCAATTGAAACAAGATCTCCAGGCAAGTATAAGGCACAATTGCAGAGTCGGGTCGTGTATAACATTACTGCCAATCACGTATTGTGTAATCGTCCGGGTAAATTGATAAATATATAATACATAATCCTTCAATTGTTCCGGTTTCCGGAACACTTTTTTATTGAAAATTTTTAAATTCATAACAATTCAGTTTGCTATACCTTAGATTAAATAAGAATGAATTTGCCTTTACAAAGTGATTCCGTAGGATCAGAAAAACAGAACAAATATTAATTAACATAGTTCAGGAATGAACAAGGGGGGGGAGATCATATCTACATGATATGGCAGACAGACAAGAACACGTTATGCAGATTTCAGCTAAAGCTATATACGTAATGGATTTATTACTATTTTGGTTTTGCTGCAGTCCGATACAAAGGGTTTTTAAATGGTTATGAAAAAGGCAGGATTATTTTTTCTAAGCGCTCTGATAATTGTTTCTACCGGTCAGTTTTTTCTATCTGACGCATTGAATAACGGTCTGGCCAAAACTCCACCAATGGGATGGAACAGTTGGAATATTTTTCACGAAAATATCAATGAGACACAGATTAAGCAGATCGCGGATGCAATGGTTACTTCCGGAATGAAGGATGCCGGATACATATATCTCAATCTTGACGATAACTGGATGGCCACATCACGCGATGCAGATGGAAAATTGAGGGCAGATCCGGTCCGGTTTCCCTCCGGCATGAAGGCACTGGGTGATTATATCCACTCCAAAGGATTGAAATTTGGCATTTACGGTGACCGTGGATTGAGAACATGTCATCACTATCATACAGGACCGCAGGGTTCAGGAAGTGGCAGTTACGGCAAGGAGCAACTGGATGCAAACACTTTTGCAGAATGGGGTGTTGATTATTTGAAGTATGACAATTGTGATCCTGCTCCAGGTTCAAACCAGCAAATAGATTATGAAAACATGCGCGATGCACTTGCCAACTGCGGCAGAGATATTGTTTTTAGTATCTGCGCATGGGGATACCAGAACTGGATGCCATCAACCGGTAACTTATGGCGCACTACAGGAGATATTACAGATAAGTGGGATAATGGCACAGACTGGTTTGTGGGTATAATCAATGCGATTGACATGAATGCTGAGTTCGCGCCTGTGGCCGGACCCGGTGGCTGGAATGATCCTGATATGCTTGAGATTGGAAACGGCGGCTGCACTACTGAAGAGTACCGTACACAGATGAGTATGTGGTGCATGATGGCTGCTCCGCTTATTGCCGGACATGATGTCAGAAACATGTCCCAGGCTACAAAGGATATCCTGTTGAATAAAGAGGTAATTGCTGTAAACCAGGATCCTGCTGGTATTCAAGGAACGCGAGTAAAGGCTGCCAATGGTCTTGATGTATGGTGTAAACCGCTGGGCTCAATTAATGGTACTTCAAAAGCTGTTGCATTGTTAAACAGAAACGAATCTGCAAAGGATATAACGGTAATTTTTTCTGATATCGGTTTGTCTGATACAGTAACGATACGTGACTTGTGGGCTAAAGCTGATAGAGGCAGTTTCACCGGTTCTTATACAATGACAGTTCCATCTCATGGGACAGGTTTGCTTTTAATTTCCAGTGGTCCATCAGATCCGATATCCGCTTTTGCAAATATTGAAGCAGAGAATTTCTCTCTTAATTCTGGAATTCAGACTGAAACCTGTTCAGAAGGCGGAGAGAATATCGGGTATATACAGGATGGTGCATATGCTGTTTACAACAATATTGACTTTAAAGATGGTACGGATGGCTTTATCGCACGGGTTGCCTGTGGCGGCAACGGCGGAAATATTGAGATAAGAATCGATAGTATCAACGGGACTCTTGCCGGAATATGTGAAGTTACCGGTACCGATGACTGGCAAACCTGGTCTACAATCAGTTGCAGTATAAATGCAATTACAGGAGAACATGATCTGTATTTAGTATTTACAGGTGATGAAGGTTATCTGTTCAATGTGAACTGGTTCAGATTCGCAAGCGGAAATGTCGGCAGCAGATACATTATATCCAGACCCGCTGTAAACGGAAGCAGTATATTCAAAACCTCAATTTCCAATCGAAAAATAACCATTATTCCAAGAGTCAAAAACATACGGTTCAGCATATCACTGTTTGATTTTGATGGACGGGTAGTCACCAGAAAAAAAGACCTGGTTGGAACTGTCTCTGTACCGGTTGCAGGCAGAGGTATCTATATCCTGAATTTAAGATGTAACGGAAATATTGAAAAAAAGCTGGTTTCTGTTTTTTAATATAGTCAATTTTAATTTCAGGGAATACCTGAGACCGGATGAACGGGATGGAGAGCTGACAAGTGCATTAGAATTGAAAAATTCTATTTATTGCAGGCACTTTTCGTAGTCTCCCCTCTCTCTCTCCCGTTATCGGCTCAGGATAATTGTCTTTTGGACATATCGCAATTAACTCGGAAGATTGGCTGATTAATGCAGATGGTACTATGCGTGAAGCAGTTGTTAAAAATGAAACAAAAACGAACTCTCTAGTGGCACTGGAATCGTTTCATCAGACATTGATAGATACTGTGCGTGCTACAGCAGAAAATTATACAACCGAGTGTAACTATTATTTTTAAATTCTCTCTTATATATACCAGAACCAGTTAACCTTACCCGAACCGGGTCTGGTAATAAAATACTCAGGCAAAAAGGATCTATTCAGATTAAAAAACCCCATTTATTAAATAAATGGGGTTTTTTCTTCAATTAAGTTATGGAATTCACCATCAATCAAAATAACGGAACAGGCTCGAACAGCAGTAAAAACTATTCTTCCCAGTTTGCCGATTTGAACTCCCATCCTCTGTCATTGCAGTATTTGCAATTCGGGCCCATAAGAAGTGCTTTTCCTGTTTCGCCTTCATCACCCTTAAGCTGCCAGTTCAGCCAGGCCAGGTTGACAATATTGAAGTCTCCCCTTGCTTGAAACAGGTCACCCCCGTGGCCGGCGCTGGTTTTGACATAATAAATTATTGGAATGCCAAGCGCACTGATACCATTGTAGTCTCTCAGACCATTTTCATAAGCCATGTCATCAGGACCACCGTTCATGATCTTGATTGGAGTGTGTATTCCTCCCCAAATAGTCTGGTCTGCGTTAAAAAGCCCGCTGCTGGTGTATCCGATAGCTGTGAAACGGGGATCACCGGAAGCATTTATAGCCATAAGTCCTCCGCACGAAAATCCGTCAGCAGCGATTTTTGTTGTATCAAGACTCTGGTAGTATTCGCTGCAGGGTTTACTATTCTCGGTAATAGCCCAGGTAATATAGTTGTAAAATGATGCAGGATCTCCCATACCGCCTCCACCAGACATTCCATCTCCGGAACCGCCCGGAGTGCCGTCAGCAATAACGAAATATCCCCATGAGACAATTTCTCCCAGGGCTGCCTTGTTGGAGAAACCGTCTTGAGAACATCCACCGTTTCCCCACACGAAGATCGGGTATTTTTCTTCACCTCCCAGATCCGCAGGCCGATAAATCGTGCCAGATTTGATTCCATCACCGGAATTTGTCTCGATAACTACATCATGCGGTCCGCTCCCCGATACTCTTTCGTTTGTGGCCTTTGATGCTGTACATTCCCATACGCCTTCCATTTCGAGAGTAACATTAACTGTTCCTTCATAGGATTCTATCGATACTTCTCTGGTTATGTAACCTGCTGCAGAAACTTCAAGTTTATCAATGGAAGCCTGTTGCAGCTTTGCCAGTTTATTCCCTGACTGTGAAGAGGTCTTTGGAGAGAAAATGGTATTCTGGCTGGTAGCAAACGGCAGATAACGGAAACTTGTGCTGTTTTGTCCGATATAAACACGAACGAGCATCATATTCGCAGCAAACCGTTGCTTTCTGATGTCAAACTGGAGCTTTCCTGCTGTTAAAGATTTACCGGAAATATTTTCCAGAAGTTTCCCTTTCATATCAAAAAGTTCGATTCGCACCTGTTCAGGTCTTGCAACAGCAACACTGACAATACCATTTTTCAAAGATATTAAATTTGTTCCAGACATAACAGACCTGTTATTGACCGAAGATATATCGCCTGCCAGATGGTAATCTCCGTCAGCATCGGTTATGGCCGAAAGCGCTTTGGTTTTTAGTGCAACGGTTGCACCATTTATGCCTTTACCGTTTTCGTTAGTTACCTTACCGCTTATATCAATTGTTTGTGCCTTCAGATGGAACACTGCTGCTATAATCAAACAAATTACTGTTCGATACATAAGATGCCTCCTGTCTTGAGTTGATTAATAATCCTGTTTACCATATTTTATACCAAAGGTTGTCCATTTACACACCTGTTCAATTGTAAACAGGTGTTATCCGCCAGCCCTAAAGCAAGCGGCTGAAATGGTTCGGGTCATTGGGGAGATAATGACCGGCTGGCAATTCAACTGCTATACTTTTGGGAGCCTGGCAAAAAAAGAAATCTGTTGCATTCAAAAAAAGGTTATCCCGCGTATCATCATGGGAAACAACCATCTTCATTATAATTGTTCCCATAATAAAAATTCCAGATACACACAACCTTCATCAAATATATACACGACCTTTTCTCAATAGATTATTACAAATATTTTTATTTAAAGCGAACCAGCATGTTTTCTGGACCTTGATTCATGTAACAGAGTTTTATCCAGTCAGAATTCCGTACACGATTTTCTATCCGGATCTCATCAATTGAACCCTTGAAAAAACAATGGCTCTCATTTACAACGCCATGCACCTCGACTGCTGCCAAAAGCTTTCCTACTGATAAGTCATTTGACATGTCTCTGGTAAAACTGTCATTCGGGTAACTGTTAGGTGTGCTGTCTGCAAGAACTCCATTGCAATAGAGCAGTTGCCGGTTTCCCTCTCTGACACCTGTAACAAGTGTCCATTGCCTGCTTGATGCTGAAGATGTGCAGGCCTGCCATAATCTGGTATCACTGAATTCAGAGAATTCCCATGATGGAGAATCGGATGGGAAATAGGTAAACCTCAGAAAATACTGACTAAAACCTTTTGCAACGATCAGATGAGGCTCTCCATCCAATGTGTCAAGTCTTACCCAGGCGCTGACAGTATAATTCCCTTTTTCCGGAAAATTCAGTTTGCTGTCTGATGTGTTAGGCATGGTTATAAAGTCATCAACACCATCAAACACACGGCAGTTTCCTATAACACCCTCACTTGGTTGCGGTTCTGCCGTGTCCGGGAAAACTCCATTATATTTATTGACTGTTGCGTCGGGAATGTTGCCATTACCTGAAATGTCCCCAAGATGCCAGACTCCCTGAAAACCTGCAGCAGTATCAAAAACTGCATTATCATTTAACAATGTTTCTGCATCAGGATTTCCCCAGTATAAAATGATGTACTGAGTAGA
>JAAYEB010000476.1 GCA_012728995.1 Fibrobacter sp.
ACATAGTAAAATATTTATGGCAATGCAGAAATTCAGAGCTGGTGTAGAAGGAACGATTTCTGTCTTAAAACGGGCATTTGGACTAAGAAGATGCCTTTATAAAGGATTTAAGAGTTTCGAGGCGTTTGTAGGATGTATGGTATTTTGCCATAATGCAGTGTTACTGTCGCGATTGTGACGTAACTCATTCTTCCGAAAGTCTGTTTTTATCGTAAGTCAGGAAGACCAAAGGAAAGGTGTATCCAAAAACAAGGCTAAAGAGTTGATTTATGCAATTTGTAACGAAATTTTCATTAGAAAATGAATCGATGGGGTAAATAGCATGACTATTATTAGTCAATGGTTGTAAAATCGACCTATTCTGAACAGAAACTAATTAGATAAAGAAAATTGACTCCACTATCAATTATTAATTTTTTCTTTTTACGTAAAACTGAGCCGAGTTGTTGAAAAAATAAAAGTAAATATTCCATTAAATAATTAAAGCATATATTAAAGAATCAATATAAAGAATACTAATTATTGAGTTTTTGCTTTAAATTTTCCATTTCACTCTTCAGTTTATTAACTTCCTCATTTTGTTCTAAAATATACAAAGTAAGCTCTTCTACTTTTCTGAGAAGATCCAGATTCATTTTAACAATATTCATACCATCCTTTTTAATTTCTTTAGCGTTTTGAACATCAGGAAGGTGTTTATGTTCTCTTATGAAAGATTTGATTTCATTCAAGGATTTGAGATTGTAATTATCTTCAAAAACATAATCAGGTACACTAAGAGCTGCTCCATTAACAATTACATCTGAAGCTCTTACTGTTTCGGTTTCTATAGAATTACCATTGATAGAAGTCGTATCATCAAGTGGACCGTGAATAATTTGTATACCATCATTTGGATATAGTATAATTTTGTATCCACCTAAAGAACTTAAAGATACAGTATTAAGGTCTATATCTGTGCCACCCGCATCTGGTTTCGAAAAAGATGCTTTTCCTGCTTGAATATCTGTAGAATTAGTAGCAGATGGTACATGGCTGCCAATTCTAACCTGTTCAGGAGTAATACTTAAATATTTATAATAATTACCATCTGTCCGTACTCCTATTTTAGCGTTATCACTTTTCAATACAAGTGACGAGTCCGTTAAAATTGAATCTCTCACATTGCCGGCATTAATTTCAGTGTTATTACTTAATTTTAAAATCAGTTTACCATTATTATCTATTGACGCAGATGAAACACTCGTTCCGTCTTTACCATCAGTACCTTTAACAACCCCAACATTTGTACTATCTCCATCATCAAATTTAAGAACCAATTCACCATCACCATTTATGGTAGCATTAGATATGCTTATTCCGTCCTTACCATCTGAACCATCTGATCCGTCTTTACCATTAGCTCCGTCAGTTCCTTTTACAACACCTGCTGTTATTTCATTACCGTCACTTAATTCCAGAACAAGTTTACCATCTTCGTCTATGCTTGCTCCAGTAATGCTGGTTCCGCTTCCTGTACCACCAGATCCGGGTTCACCCTTATCCCCTCTTTTTGCTATAATACTCCACGAATTGTCTGTTCCAGGTTCTTCTGTTGGATCAGCATTAGCATAATATGAACTTCCCTCATAAAAAACCGCATCACGCTTTTTATATGTTTTTTCGCTATCCCACGTACCTCTCCAGTTAATTCCTACAGCTCCATCAGCTCCCCTTACAACACCGGCTTCTATTGTTTCCCCATCACTTAATTCAAATACCAGTTCGCCGTCTTCGTTTACAGCAGCATCTGTAATATTGATTTCCGCAACTCCATTACTGCTGCAAGGTAAATTTGTCAACCCGCTTCCATCACCTTCAAACTTTTCAGCCTTTACTGTTCCGTTTACTTCAAGATTACCGTTTTGAACCTTTATTTCACCTTCTTCACCAGGAGTCGCAATAAAAAAGTGGCCGTTATCTTTATCTCCGGTCCATCCTATCCTGGAAGCAGGTTCATTTCCTGTGGTATCATAAAACTCAATTGCAGATTTAGATTGAGAATAAATTGTGGTAAAACATACAAAAACTGAAAGCAAAACAAACGTGTATCGTTTCATTTCGGACTCCTTATATTGTAATTTTTCTCTTATAGTTTACTGAATAACAAAACGAACCTTACCGGAAATCTTCACTGTTCCGTTTTCATACAATCCAGGCTCCGGACAAAGAAGTTTGGGGCGCTGTGCACCAGCCGACACCTCTTTTATGGTGCTGTTAAGGTAACCGTTCTCTATCGGGTAACACTCAGTACTTGCCTGTGGCCAGAAGCGTGCCGACACAGACATACTGCTATCTATAATCAATTCAATTTCTGAATCGCTCCCGCTTATATCACCATACCATTCAAAAAACTCATA
The DNA here is from genome assembly GCA_012728995.1 of Fibrobacter sp. GTDB lineage: Bacteria > Fibrobacterota > Chitinivibrionia > Chitinivibrionales > Chitinispirillaceae > JAAYEB01. The sequence goes on from JAAYEB010000476.1 coordinate 2,400, forward strand.
CCCCGAATCCGGATCTGCAGTAAGGGTTATCCTGTCTCCCAATCTGTAGGAGTTTTTCATGGGGTCAACTGTTATTTTGCCATTTTCGCTGCTTACACTCAGTGTACAGTATGTTGCAATCACGTTTATACTAAATGATGCATTGTCTTCATCGTTGTCACCTTTTATAGAAACCGGAACTGTATAGATACCTGAATCACCCTTGAAGGATTTAAA
>JAAYEB010000477.1 GCA_012728995.1 Fibrobacter sp.
GGACAACCGGATGATTCACTATGAATCAGATCCAAACCGCTTGTTACAGGAGTCAGCATGTTATTGAAATCATGGGCTATGCCGCTTGCCATTTGCCCGATAGCATAAAGCCTCTCCCGCTTTATTGCTTCATCCTTTGCAGTCTTAAGATTATTCAGTGCCTGCGTCAGTTCCCTGTTTTTTTCCTCCAGCTCCTTTGTTCTCTTAAACACCATTCTACCAAGTGTTATATTCAAAGCAAAGCCCAAAAGCAAAAGCAGTATTCCTGTAATCGCAACCAATATTATCACGCGTGGAATAAAAGCATAAGGCTTTTCATTTAACCAATATGAAAGGCTACGATAATAATCCGAACCCGGGTTATCCATCATTTTAGCAAGATGTTTATCAATCGCATTAAGAAGTTCCCTGTTTTCCCCTTTTTTTGAAGCATAATACAAGGCTGTCGGATTAAAAATTACTGATGTTGGCACAAGTGCATTTTCAAATTTCTGTCTGTAACCATAAAAACGGCTTACAATGACTGCATAAGCCCTGCCCGATTGTACAGATTCAATACATTCATTATAATCATTACAGGTAACCAGATTTACATTTATTCCAACTTTGCGGCAGATCTCCATACAGGCTTTTTCCTGAATAGATTCTTTCAGTACTGCAACAGTTTTATTATCAAGTGAAGACAATGAATTCAACGTATCATTTTTTCTGCAGTAACACTGAAGCCAGGAACTTAAAACTGCAATTCTATTGAAATCAAAACGGGTTTCTCTTTCTCTGGAAAATGCAACATCAGGCATTAGATCGATTCCACCATTCACTAACCGTCTTAAACCTTCACTCCATGTACCACTTACATATACAATTTCCCAACCCTCTTTTTTGGCCACATGCTCAAGAATATCAACAAATATTCCGTTGGGTTTGCCTCTTTGGCCATTTTCTATTTTGGGTGAATTGTCGTAGACTCCAACATAGACCGTATTTGCGATCGATTCACTGCATGTCAGCAAAACCATTAACAAAAAACCTGTAACTTTTGATAAAAGTGTCATGTTATAGAAATTGTTACAAATCGGGTCAAGATTGATTTTAAATATTGCGTAACGAAACCATTTATTCATAGCTTATGCGTTCCTTAAATGGGGGTTTATATCTGCTTTATTTTCGGTTTACATCAATTATTCTCTATTCCCGGATGCATACTTCTCCTTGTCGATATTCGTGACCAGACCAGAATATATAGAAATAAGAGTAAACATGCAGAAGCATATTAATAATAACCATTGTCAGTAACTCCTGTCAAATTTTCCTTTCTTAAAACATTGCATCTTGATATTCAACCTGAAAACCCATTCCTCTGTGGATCCTTTATGAACCTTAACCTGATTCTTCTCACACTTTTATGGAAATCATTAACTTTTACCCGAATCCATTTTAGCATGTTTATTTAAAATCGCCCACATTTTTCTTGCTTCAGGCTCGTTATTAAAATAACCATTCAAAAAAATACATCTGTCCGAAATAAAAAACGGAAATTAAGACTGAAACCTTTTCCTAAAATGGAATATGTTGAAAGGAAAACAAAAATGGATCATTTTTTACATTTAATCTTTTCTGAATAGTATCTATGAATTTTGTATAATTAGAAATTGCCCGCTATACACTACTACTACTGCCAGATCTCCTCAATTCGCCAAGAATCCGTATTGGCGGTTCACACGGAGTGTATTGGTACAATTAGAGACTATAATGATCAAATCCCGACCTTGTCCGCAAAGTCGGGGGCTTTTGCGCTCGGCGTACATGATTATCTTGTTAAAATTATCGATTATACCTTTTCAAAAACTTCAGATTTGATCCGATTTTTTTTAAACTTTTCAGTAATGATACTTTTACCGGTAATTTAATCGTAAAAATTGTATTTTAATAATGGTGCAGCAATTCAGGCAAATATCAAAAGGGGAGCTAATGAAATTTATCAGAATCTGTAGTATGGCCATTCTGTTTTACGCTACGATACGTGTATCAGCAGCCCAACCACAAATCTCAATCAGCGGTATTGTCACCGACGGGAATAATCCGGTTAAAGGAGCTGAAGTTTTATTGGTCAGCAATCCCCAGTTTTTGGATACTACCAACTCCAATGGTGCTTTTTCCATTTCAAATGTAACCGATATTACATACAATGATAATTTAAATAAAAACACTACCATCCCACATTTACATAATACACCTTAGAAATTGCTGAAAACAACCTGATTTAATCAATGTTTTTTTAAGTTCATATTTACCCAGTTCACACATTTTACTTGACACTATTGTTTTTAA
>JAAYEB010000478.1 GCA_012728995.1 Fibrobacter sp.
CAGCAATTAAAACAGAAGAAAAAGAAATTGCAAAATTTATACCAAGAATATACCAAAGAATAAGGAAAAATGGGACGGACTATCTTTTTCCCTCTTTAAATAAAAGATTAAAAAAATAGTCCGTCCCAAAGTGCTAAACTTGAATAACAGTATAAAGAAATGGTATTTTATCTAATCATGAACAATGAAATAAACTATTGAAAACCTATTTTACTTTCAAAAAATCTCAATACCACTAATATTCATATTGAATATTGTTTTTTGAAGTGATTAGAGATTAGTTTTAAATATAATAATATCATAACCTTATAACGATGTTTCAACATAATACATGAATACAACAGAATCACAGCAATCCCAATTAGATAAAAAAGGACAGGGGTATGTATATCCTCCACCTTATCTATATCCACAAGACAATTCAGATGAAATTAATCTACTTGAATACATTTATGTATTAGTTAAAAATAAGTGGTGGATTATTGGGGCGACTATCTTGGGGTTGGTGTTGGGTTATGTAGCTGCTATTATAAAAGGACCAACTTGGATTTCCGAAGCGGTAATTGCAGCAAAAGAGAGTGATACTCAAAAAACACCCAATCTGTCAGGGTTAGGTGCTTTTGGCGGAATGGTTGCCAGTCAGCTTAATATTGCAGGAAGTCCTGGTTTGGATAAAATAGATCTTATTCTTGATAGCAGAAAGTTTAATGCAGAGGTTATTGAAAAGTATAACCTTCTTTCACTTATATATAAAGTTTCTTGGCCAAAATTTTACAAGGAATTTTTTGATACGGTGAAAAATGAATGGGCTTCAGATTTTGTAAAGCCAAACTTGTTGAGAGTTGGAGGGTATGTTAAAAAAGAGTATCTTAAAAAAGAGACGAGTAAAAACAACACTATGACAATACAGTTTGAAAGTAGGGATTCTCTTTTTTCGGATTCTCTACTTGGGCTTTATCTCATTTATTTAAACGACTATATAAAAACTTCAGTGCAAACCGATGCAAATGAGAACGTTAAATACCTTGAATACCAGCTAATTACAGCTTCGGATCCTCTGTTACGTGAAAAATTACAAGGGATGATTGCAAATGAAATGGAAAAATCTATGTTGGTTAGTAAAGAAGCGTTTAAGATCGTGGATCCGAAACTGACTTTGAAAAAATTTAAAGAAAAAAAAATTATCCCTATTCTGTTTGGAAGTATCTTATTTGTTACTGCAATTTTGTTATTAATAATTGCACATGTTTTTTCTTTCACTGCGAAATCAACCGAAAATAGTCAATTAATACAGAAGATATTTAAAGAATTACGATTATTTCCTAAAAGATCATGATTTTAAGGAATTCAATAAGGTTTTAACATTTATGTTATCTTTATATGGTGATAATAAAATCATAAATTTTTTCACCAAAGGTGGTCCTATTAGAAAATTGTTTAATACCTCATTTACTTTAAGTATAGTTAAATTGGGATCAGGCAGGATAATCGCTCAATTAATTGCTTTTTTAATGACTCCTATATTATCAAGGTTATTCTTACCTAAAGAATATGGGTTATTGGGAATAGTTACTTCAATAAATGCAATAACGGTTGTGTTCTCAACATTAACTTATGATAAAGCAATTGTACTTCCCAAAGAGGATATCAAGGCGCAAGCGCTTACAAAAATCATTACTATACAGAGTATAATTATTTCAGTCATTTTCCTTTTTGGTTCAAATGCCGTTATTAGTTTTTTTCCAAAAACAATAAATGTTTCTGGGATCAATGAAATCCTCTTAATTTTACCAATGTTTATTCTATTTAACGTCCAAAACATTGTGGGTAAAAATTGGGCTATCAGAAAGAAAATGTTTGGTTTAATTGCCCAAACATCAGTGGTTATTTCTTTTACAGTTTCTTTTGTTAAATTAATTTCCGGTTTATTAGGATTAACAAAGTATGGTCTGGTTATAGGAACATTGTTTGGTGAGTTCGCAGGTTTTTTCATATTCTTTTTTAGGATTTCTCCTTTTCGTTCTGCATTAATAAGTAAACAGCAGAATAATATAAAACAAATAGGGGCTGAATATATAGAATTCCCCAAATTTGGTTTTCCACAGAATGCATTGAATATTTTTAGTAGACGTTCGCCTGCATTGCTTCTTGGAATTTTCTTTACACCAGAAATCGTAGGGTATTTTTATTTTGGATATCGAATGATTATGCTTCCAATGGAACTATTGAATGAATCGATTCGAAGTGTATGTCTAAAAGAAATCGCTGATCGTATAAATAATAAAAAACCTCTTAAAAAATTATTTCAAAGAAGTACAGGGTACATTCTTATAATTGGAATTGTACCTATTTTAATGCTAATAATTCTTGCGCCGCAACTATTCACTTTATTTTTTGGAGCAGCATGGGTTAAAGCTGGGATATATTCTCGCTGGTTAAGTATATGGGTTTTAATATTGTTCGTTAATATACCAGCAGTACAGGTGTTAATTGCATTGAAAAAACAAAAAAATTATTTACAAATAGCTATTTTCACGTTTATTAGTCGAATAGTTGGATTGTTTATAGGCGGTATATTGAAATCAGACGTATTAGCAATAGCTTTATTCTCGATTGCGGGAGCTTTGAATAATATTATAATTATTTTTGTAGCTTTTAAATGTGTTTGTAAATTCGATGAAAAAATTAATAAAATAGACCTCAGAAAACTAGTTATTAATTCGTCATATGATTTATCGAAAGGTTAAAATATGGTAATCGGTTACACAACAGGTGTTTTCGATTTGTTTCATATTGGTCATCTAAATATGTTAAGAAACGCAAAAGGATTATGTGATAAACTTATTGTTGGTGTAACAATTGATAAGCTGGTTTATTACAAAAATAAACAGCCCATTATTCCGTTTTCTGAACGAATTGATATCGTTCGTTCTTGCAAATTTGTAGATATCGCAATACCACAAGTAACTATGGATAAATATGAAGCATGGAAAAAACTTAAATTTGATATACTTTTTGTTGGAGATGATTGGTATAATACATCAAAATGGAATGACTTTGAGAATGAACTTAAGCAAGTTGATGTTAAAATTATATATTTCCCATATAGCAAAGATACAAATTCTACTCTTTTAGCAAATACACTAAAAAATTCAGTAAGGTAATTATATTGATGAATATTTTTGATAGGATAGGTTTTCATATACAAAATAATAACCGTAATATTAATACATTCCACAAATGTATTTCAGCAATCTTTGCTTTAATGCGAAACCAGTCATTAACGGGTAAAACATTACAGAAAACTTTAATATTATTAAAAGAAATAAGTAGTGACTTTAATGAATCTGGAGTAGATTATTGGATGGAGGGGGGAACTTTACTAGGTATTATAAGAGAAAATCGGCTTCTTCCATGGGACCATGATATCGATTTTTCTGTGAATATTGATCATGTAGACCTTGTCTTGTCATGTCTTCAAAATCTTAGAAAAAAGGGATATCGTATTGAGTATTTTCGTTACGATTTTGATATAGGGCCCTTTAAAAAAGGAATGCCTAGAATTATCAAAATACGAAACACCGTTTTGAAATATATAGGTGGAGATGCTTCTGCTGATATCTTTTTTAAAAAAAATGTTAATGGGAAATATTTCTGGACTACCGATTATACAATTCTTAAATCAACCCCTAGCATTTTTTGTAAAAATACCATAGGTTATACTTTTAATAAGCATAAAATTAAAATTCCTGCCAAATATGAAGACTATTTAGCTTGTCGTTATGGCTGTGATTGGCGTATTCCAAAAAAAGATTATTGTCGACAAACTGATGATTTGGCAATAGTGTAGATTCTTATTTTAACTTAACTATAGGGAGTTATGAAATGAACGTAATAAATTCTGCCATTATATTAGCTGCAGGTATTGGAAGTCGATTTAATAGTAATTATCCAAAATGCCTTCATCGTCTCCCTAATGGGAATACAATTTTGGGCAATCAGATTTTACATCTTAAGCGCAATGGTGTAAAACAGATTATTGTTGTTGTTGGCTTTAAAAAAGAGATGATAATGGAAGCTTACCCAGATATTTTTTTTCATTACAATCCTGAATTTAGATCAACCAACACCTCAAAAAGTCTCATGCGGGCATTTAAAAATTTATTACCTGGAAACTATATATGGATAAACGGGGATGTATACCTTGATGATAATGTTATAAGAAAAATTATTATGGCCAAAGGTAATACGGTATGTGTTAACAACTCTATTTGTGGTGATGAGGAAGTAAAATACTGCTGTAATTCTGATGGTTTCATTACTGAAATTTCAAAAGATGTTAAGAATGGAGAAGGTGAAGCTGTTGGCGTAAATAAAATTTGTTATGAAGATTTTGAGAGATTTGTTTTAGCACTAGAAGAGTGCGAACAAAATGATTATTTCGAAAAAGCTATTGAGATATCTATCGATGCTGGTCTTTTATTTACCTCCGTTAATGTCTCTGATTGCAGTTGTATTGAAGTAGATTTTAAAAGTGATATGGAGAGGGTTAATGAGCTCTTTTAATAAAATTGGGATTATAGGTGCAGGGGCATTTGGTACTGCATTAGCAACTGTCCTTACGAGAAATGATTCTAATTGCGTAATATTATTTTCGATTGAAGCAGATGTTGTAGAGCAGATCAATACAAAGCATATTAATGAAAAGTATTTTCCTAATATTATTCTTCCAATGAGGATAGTTGCAACAACAGAAGTTCAAAATATTATTGATTGTGATTATTTATTAATTGCTTTACCTTCCAGTGTCGTTGTACCATTTGTAAAAAGCATATCATCACAAATACCGGATAAAACTATTCTTATTAATCTTGCGAAAGGGTTTGGTAATAACGGAATTATAACCAGTGAATTGGAAAAAATCACAAAAAATACGATCTGTTCTATAAAAGGGCCGACTTTTGCAATAGAACTGATCCGAGGTCTTCCTGCTGGTATAACATTAGCTACAAATGAGAATCGAAATGTGGATAAAATTCGAGAATTGTTTTCTGGAAGTCACTTATCTCTCGATTATTCAGATGATATGACAGGTGTGGAGATGTTGAGTATTTTAAAAAATATTTATGCAATCTTGATTGGATTAGTTGATGCATATTATGATTCTACAAATGTAAGATTCATGGTATTAACAAAAGCATTTGAGGAGATTAAATATTTGTGTAATCTATGGGGAGGTGAAGAAGAAACATTATTCAAATATTGCGGAATTGGAGATTTTTGTTTAACTTCCCTTAATGATTTAAGTAGAAATAGAACCTTGGGTTTACTGGTTGGTAAAGGATTTTTGGGTAGTGTATGTTATGATGGTGTCATTCTTGAAGGAAAACGTTCGTTAAAATTAATATATCAAAACTCATGTACACACGATCCAAACGCTTTACAATATTTACCGCTTTTAACCGAGTTGTACAGAATTTTTTATTCAGGATCTATGCCAGTAAAATCTATAAAGAATATTGTAAATGTAATTACAATATAAGGGATGTTTTTGTGGTTAAACATATACTTAATATTATTTATTTATTTATTTATTGGATAACATGGATTTTTCCCAAAGACAAAAATTTATTTGTATTCGGGTCAGCAAAAGGAATTCATTTTTCTGATAATAGTAAATATTTGTTCCTTTATCTTATTAACAAAAAAGATAATATTCGAAAACAATGTTATTGGATTACAAAAAATAAAGAACTCGTTATCTGGTTAAAAAAAAACAAATTACCTTGTCTTTATTACTATTCATTTTTTGGATTGTATAAATTTTTACGTGCAAAAACGATTATCATTTCTTACAATTTAAATAATGTTATTAAAATATTAATAGGGGGTAAAAAAGTAATAAATCTGTGGCATGGTGTTCCACTAAAAAAAATAGGTTACGATGCAGATGATATTAAAAAAAAGAGTATTAACATTCGTTATTGGTTAAAGTGGCTCTGGGCGCATGTAGCACCATTTCAGTATTATGCATTTTGTCATGAAATAATTTGTACTTCCAAAAACATGCTTCCTTATTACCATAGTGCATTTCGAATTTCCAAGCCGAAAATAATCATTTCTGGCCAACCTAGAAATGATATTTTAAGCTCAAAATATATTTTTAAAAGTGAATTGTTTCCAGAAATACAATTTTTAAAGCAAATTAAAACAAAAAACCAAATTATTGTATCTTGGTTACCCACTTACCGAAAAGAAACCCCTATTGAAACTATATATTTCAATTCAAAAACATTTCTGAATGTTTTATTTGATTTTTTTGCTGAAAACGATATGAAACTTATAATTAAACCTCATCATGCAGAAAGAGGTTTAATTAAAAAAGCAATTTATGGGAAAAGAAATGTAATAATGTATAAATTTGTTGATCCATACCCATTACTTCGTTATACAGATGTACTTATTACTGATTATTCGAGTATCTTTTTTGATTATCTTCTTCTTAACCGTCAAATTATATTTAACCCATTTGATTATGATGAGTACAGTAAAACAGTAGGTTTCAATATAGATTATATGCAAAATACTCCAGGCCCAAAATGTATGAATTGGGAAGAAGTTACAAATGAATTAAAAAACAGGCAAAATGATTCTTTTAATGAATTTAGACAAAAAATTAAAAAATACGTGTTTAAATATGATGATTTTAACAGTTGCAAAAGAATTCAGAAACTATATTTCTCCTGAAATATGATAAATAATTATTTTACAAGATTATTATTAAAGTTAATACCTTTGATAAATAGACTATTCCCTAAAAAGAATAAGGCAATATTTTCTTCTGAGTCGGGGTACACTGATAACGCAAGAGCTATGTATGAATACATTAGCCGAAATAAAGATGTTGAAGTCGTATGGGTATTTAACAAATTGACAGAAGAGGTGATGGCAAAAAAATATGGTGTTACAGTGAAACGGAATACTTTCCATTTTATTTATCATATTTTTACATCTCGTTATATTTTTACAACACACTTCGAATTTATAAATTTAGTAAATGATAAAAAACAGCTTTATATAAACCTATGGCATGGCATGCCATTTAAAAACATTGAGTTACTAGATCAAGTTGAACCAAAGAAAAGTCATAATCATTCACTTAAAATACTAAGAAAAATAAGGTCTTATTCATTTGTAAATTCTGAATTTTACCGCCTTGTTTTTTCGGCTTCATTTGATTTACAGGTGAATAAGGTTGTTGCGCTAGGTCAACCCAGAATTGATTTTTTCTTCAATGATAAACCAAAACCAAAATTTATTGAGAAATATAGTAAAGTGCTATTATATTGTCCTACATACAGAAATAGTAGCGGAAAGTATAAAAGGAATGATTCGGGTTGGAATATAAATAGATTTAAAAAAGCATGCATTACAAAGAAATTCGTCAACTTTCTTGAAAAAGAAAATTATCTTTTTATAATAAAGCTACATCCTTTTGAAAAAAATACACTAAATGTAAACACTTCTAACGATATTAAAAATATTTTAGAAATTAAAAGTGATTATTTGCTCAAAAACAACACAGACCTATATGAACTACTTAAGTATACTGATTTATTAATAACTGATTACTCTTCAATTTTTATTGATTATATGATTTTGAACAGACCAATCATATATCTAATAGAAGATTACGATGAGTATACTAAATCAAGAACATTTCTTTTAAATAAATTTGAACAATTTTCTCCGGGACATATTATTAAAACCGCCTCTAAATTAATTCCTACGATTAAAGAAGCATTAATAAATGATCCTTATAAACTAAAACGATCTGAATTAAATAAGTTGATAAATGATAAATTAGGTCAACATAGTATTTGTAAAAAAATAACTGACTTTTTAAATATCATGTAGTTTAATTAAAATGATTAATTGTCACTTTAAACAGGTCATTATTACTTTATTCATAACCATAATCTCATTTCAGAACATACTTAATGTTTATTTTTATGGTTTGACAGAATTTGGATTTTTTGCAAATGTATTACCAATTCTAAAAGATTCGATTCTTTTATTTATTACTTTTGTTGCTTTTATTCTTTGTCTTCCAAAATGGAAAATCAATAAAAATCTGATTGGTATTTATATTTTTATTTTTTTATTTTTATCAATAAATATGTTTTTAGCAATCGGATCATCTGCAGGGAAAGTTAATATAATTTACAATTTACGTCGGATGTTTACTTTGCTAATTGCATTTATAACTTTCTCAATCCTTCCATTAACAAATGAAATTGTAAAGAGAATAAAGAAAGTTGTTGTGTTAGTAACATATGTAGTATGTTTATTTGGTTTATTTGAATACTTTTTACCTGATTCATTTTGGGATAAAATATTAAAAATACCATTATTTTGGAAAGGACAATCTATAGATCCTTGGGGTGCATCGAAGATTGCTAACAGCGGAAGATTTTACACATATGACCTATATTTTATCTTGGGTAGAACTGTCCGAAGAATGGTTTCTTTTTATTGTGAACCAACAACTTTAGGTAGCTTTTTAAGTTTCGTATTACCATTTTATGCATTCGAAGGAAGATGTAACAAAAAGAAAATAATATTTATCAGTTTAATAGTTGTATCAGGACTACTTGTCATGTCAAAAGCCTTTATTCTTACTATTTTAGTGGTATTATTTTTTTCAATATTTAGAAAAGCTGATTACAAAAAAGTAGTTTTATTTACTATTTGTTTTTACGTTTTTGCGATGATTCTCACTAACATGGGCTTGACAAAAGGGCCATTCAGTCATATTTATGGTTTTTATTCAAGTTTCAATATAATTATAACTCAGAAAAAATATTTCGGATATGGGATTGCTAAAGCTGGTAACTATAAAGATGCCTATGATAAAACCAGTGAAATTATTGGTGGAGGTGAAAGTGGATTTGGAAATATGGTTGCTCAGAGTGGGGTTGTTGCTTTCATTTTTATAATAATAATATTTTTAATTTTGAGAATTGCTTCGAAAAATTATCATTACACTCGCAATAATGATTATTATGCAATATTTGTTGCTATGGTTTGTTGGTATTTAATTTACCTTTATTCTGCATCAAGCTTAGGTTTTTCAGGTAATATATTCTTTTTTATGTTTTCAGGAATTTTATTAAACAATCAACTTCTATTAAAAAATTATGAAAAAAGTTCTTTTTTTAACACCACAATTGCCTTATCCACCGATTAGTGGTGGAACAATTAAAAGCTGGAAAATAATAGAATACCTTTCAAAAAAATATAATGTAACACTTTGTTGTTTTTTAAAAGGAAATGATTCCGAATATGTGGAAGAATTTCTCTTAAAAATAAAATTAGATAAATTTTATTCTATACCATATGAAAAAAAAAGAAATCTTCTTAATTGGGTGAAAAGTGTAATCTTTAAAATACCATTAAATATTTACCGAAATAGAAATGATAAATTAAGGAAATATGTTAAATCAATAAAAAAGGAATACGAATGTATATTTGTTGATCATTACCTTATGTTTCAATATGTCGAGAATTTTAAAAAAAGTTATATCATTTTTCATCAACATAATGCCGAATTTGTTATGTGGCAAAGATTAGCTGAACTTAATAAAAATCTATTTATGAAAACCGCCATAAAAATAGAATCAAATCGAATAGCTGCTTATGAAAAATGTATTTGTAAAAAAGCACATGTTGTTTTTGCCGCTCCAAATGATATCAAGAGCCTAATCAGTTTGGGATTAGAAAAAACAATATTCCGAACTACTTATCATCTTGGAGTTGAAGAATTATTGTATGAAACGGATTTGAACTTTGACCAGACAGAAGAAGCTATCTTATTTGTAGGAAATTTACAATGGGAAGCAAATATCGATGGGCTTCTTTGGTTCCTTAAAGGTGCTTGGAAAGAAATAAAGAGAAAAAAAAAGAACCTTGTTTTCTATATAGTAGGCAAAAATCCTGATAAACGTATAGTCCATGAGTGTAAAAAACATGTAGATGTGATTTTAACGGGTTTTATAGATAATTTATTACCAATATACAACAAATCTCGTGTTTGTGTATGTCCATTGAGATTTGGAAGTGGTATTAAAGTTAAAATAATCAATAGTTTATATAGGGGATTACCAGTAGTAACAACTCCAGTGGGAGTAGAAGGGCTAAGTGTCATTAATGGAAAAGAACTATTCTTTTCTTCTGAACTCAATCAAATATGTAAACATATAGTAGAATTATTATCAAATAGGGATTTGTGGAGCTATATTAGTGTGAATGGGAGAAGTATTGCAAAAAAACTATACACATGGGACAATATACTGAAAGATATTGATTCTAGTATAGATAATTGCATATCTGGTTAAAAACATTTATGTTATGACAAAACAGACAGACTGGCTTTTTAGATTCTGTAATGCAATTAAAAAAGAAGAAATAAAAATGATATCTAATGATCGACTGTTAAATATTCCTGTTACACCTTTTACCAGTTTCCAAAACTGCATTGAGTGTATTCTTAAACTACTCTCTAATTCAGATAAGAATAAATATTCAATTTTTACTCCAAATGTGCATCACTTCTATTTGTATAATTCAGATTCGGAAATGAAAAAAGCTTATGATTCCTGTACTTTATCACTTATAGATGGTATGCCGTTAGTATGGACTTACAGATTACTTAAAAAGAGAAAGGTTGTTAAAGTATCTGGATCTGATGTTTTTTCTTATTTACTACCTATTTTGGTTAAAAAAAACAAGAAAATATTTTTATTGGGTGGTGAAGAAGGTGTTGCTAAAAATGCAGTAAACAATTTGTGTAGTGATATAAATCATCGAATTTTTACATATTCACCTCCATTTGGATTTGAAAAAAAATCAAATCAAAATTATATCATTTTAGATAAAATTAACAAAATAAAACCAGATATTCTCTTTGTTGCATTCGGTGCCCCAAAACAGGAAAAATGGATATATGCTAATTTAAAAAAAATAAACGCAAAAATAGCAATTGGGGTTGGAGGTTCTTTTGATTTTGCTGCCGGAATTCAAAAACGGGCTCCAGTATGGATGCAAAAGTTGTCTTTGGAGTGGTTTTACAGGCTGCTTTGTAACCCTAAAAGATTGTTTAAAAGGTATTTGATAACAAACAGCTTCTTCATTTTGATATTGATGTTCGAGGTTTTAAAAATGACAATTTCCAAAATTTGTAGACATAAAATATTTAGACGATAATGGTATGTGTGAGAGCAAAGGAAAGAGATGCTTACTACGTAGTTAGACTAATTATACATAAGTTTTCGGTAAAACCAATTTATCGAATGTAATCTGGACCAATGTTATATGGGTAAATTATTGTTACTTGGCACCCATCGATGGAAAAGGAATAATATACTAAAACTGGCTGGTTTAAAGTGCCCTCCAATACTAGGCTTTTCCACTCAACCTGTTAAAAAAATGTAAAAATGGCAATTAATGGTTATTATAACCAATTAACCATAATAATACAACTACAAATCAATACTATTAGACTTTAGTTCGGGAAAAAATTATAATTTATTGTAATTACAGGGTTTAAGATTCAGCATTTAATCCGGTACAGGAGCAGATGCCGGGAAAAGATAAATTAATCCCTGTTCCTTAGCATTTTAATTATCTATCTGATCGAAATATCAGAAATGTGGCATGTTATAAATTCAATACCTTGACCTTACAACTATATGGTTAGAAAATAGAGTGCAAAAAAAGGATTTCGATAAAAGCGGTAACGGTTCTGAAAAAGATTCAGATCTGGTTATTGCAAGAAAAATTCAGGCAGCAATGATCCCCAGAAGTTTTCCGGCTGTTGAGGGGCTGGAAATTAATTCGGTATATCTTCCTTGCGGTGCTGTGGGAGGAGATCTTTTCGATTGTATTCAAATCTCAGATGACATTCTGGCTTTCTTAATTTTTGATGTAACTGGTTTTGGCATCTCGTCTGCATTGATTTCTGCAATGGCCAAAGTTTGTTTTATGCACCATATAAATCTTGGTGTTTCACCCCGTGCTGTAATTAGTCGTGTAAATTCTGAAATAATTGGTAATATTAACGCGGATTTTTATTTAACCGCATTTCTGTGCTATCTTAATCTTCATGATAATAAACTGTCCTTTTGCAATGCAGGACATGCTTATCCATTTATTTACAGGAAAAAAGAGGGTAAATGCATTTCACTTAAAACTCAAGGAACATTTATTGGTGTTTTCAAGGATACTTTCTTTGATGAGCAATATGAATATCTCAATCCTGGTGACACCCTTTTTATGTTTACAGATGGAGTTTATCGGTTGTTTTCTGATGATTACAATAAAGGGCGGAAAATGTTTGAAGCTGAATTGACTGGACATTTAAGTACACAATCCCCAAAGGAGTTTCAAACTTTCATCGAAGAAAAAAATCAAAAAACCGATTACATGGAAGATGATATTACAATCATGAGTGTCGAGGTTCAGACTCAGTCACGAAAAAATCAGATAAAGGAGAAACTCGGTTTTTCTGCAGAAGCGCCGGTATATTTGCAGATTTTCAGCTACTTTGAAGAAATTGATAAAGCTATCAGCGTAATCCTTGCTTCGATGGATTCGTATGGTTTTCCAGATGAATCAATAAGAAAAATGAAGATAGCTCTTACAGAATTACTTGTAAATGCAATCTCACATGGAAACAAGAAAGATTTTTCAAAGAAAGTTGTAATGGGGCATATCATAGACAAAAAACAGATAACAATATCCATTATGGACGAAGGAAGTGGGTTTAATCCAGACTCTGTACCAGATCCAACTACTCCTGAAAATTTGAGTAAAAATTGTGGCCGTGGATTGTTTATTGTTAAACATTATGTCGATACGGTGGTGTTTAATGATAAAGGAAACAGGGTAACTGTTACCAGGTATCATTCTGTCAGATAAATATTTATTTTATGAAGTCATTTAAAATTGGTTTGGCTGGTTATATGGGAGCAGGGAAAACGACCTGTTCACAAATTTTTGTGGATCATGGTGCTGCTATTATTAACGCCGATCATGTTGCAAAGTATCTGATGGAGCAAGACCGGTACATAAAAAAAAGGTTAATTGAAGAGTTCGGAAATGGGATTTGCAACAATGAAAAAATATCTTTTGCAAAACTTGGAAGAATCGTATTTAGTTCAATGGATAAAATCCGCAAACTCAACTCTGTTGTACATCCTCCTCTTCTGGATACTATTCATAAACTCCTGACAGGTAAACAGGACCAGATTGTGGTACTTGATGCTAGCTTGATTCCATTATGGAATATTGATAACTGGTTTGATATTCGGATATGGGTGTATGCACCATTTGTAACCAGGCTTGAACGTATATTAAACAAACCAGAATGTAACTTGTCGAGAGATCAGATAAGTAAAAGGATGATTTTACAGCAGAAACTTTTCTCGCCGCCATCTGTTAAGAATTGGAAATACGTTTTGAATGACGGCAAAATAGAAGCAGTAAAGAATGCAATTGGTGAAATCGTTGAAGTTGAAAGTATATGAGTTAAAATCCGGGTATGACGTGTCATTGGATGAATAAGGCAGAGTGCGGATAATCAGTAACTCCTATCAATTAATAACCTATTTACAGAATAGATGACTGCGTATGATGAAAAAACAGTATATATTGGCAATGAGTATTCTGATATGCTTTGTCTGTTTATGTACTAAAAAGAATTCGGATCTTTCTGAATATTACATATTTGGTAATGATACGCTTACTTCAGCACAGTTTCATGAATTGGATCCGGTTAATGAAACTGATTCACTGAAATTTGAATACATAGTAATCAGAAAAACATTTGCTTCAGAAGATACCGAAACGGTTAACAATTCATTGTTACGTAATCTTTCCGGTCAGCTTTCTCTTCAGTCTGAAGTTGAATGGTCAATGGATGCATCATTGCTGCTACTGAAATCAACGCAGGTGATAATAAGAAAACTTGATTCAGCTATTAAACCTTCTGTTATCATCGGGTACGCAGATTCTGTGATTAATGAAAAATACGGATCCAAATTAACTGAGCGTTTAGATGTAGTTTTGGATACAAACAATAATAAGTCTGAACAAACAATCGAATTGATCAGAAAATTGTTGGGAGTTTCTGAACATATTGCCCAAACCCTGTATTATTTCGTGAGTGAGCAGGATGATCCGAAATTAGATAAGGAAAAGGTAAACGAAATGGTTAAGGGCTTATTATCTGAAAAAAAAACAGAAGCAAAAGATAAACAAATAATTAAATCAAAAAATGAATTGAAACCTGAAAAAAAGAATAATTCACTCTTAGCTCTTAAATATAGAAATCATAAATCCATACAGGATTCAATTTCAAGACACATACCTGATTTAAAAATTATGTACAAGCAGTTTTTAAAGAAAGATGCTGCTATGACAGGGAGGGTGATGGTTACTTTTTATGTAAATACTGAAGGTAAAGTGATAGATTCTCGGGTGAGTCGTACTGACATAAATAATCCTGAATTTTTGGATATGTTGATTTCACATACTAAAGTTATAAATTTCAGTTCGATTCCGGAAAAAATCGGAAATATGACTTTTGAATTCCCGTTTGAATTTAATACAGAAATGTAAGTTGCTTAATTACGGTAAATCATAATGCTAAAGGAACACTCATCTTTCGTTAAACAATCAATTGCCATTCTGGATTGTTTTTTATTGATAGTTGCTTTTTATCTTTCCTACCTGTTTATTGTTCCTTACAGGAAACTTGATCCGATTCTCAATTACTGGTTAATGATTGTTGGATTTATGGGTTTTTACCTTTACTTTGCCTGGACACGATCTCTTTTCTCAATAATGCATTTTAACTGGATGCGAGGGCTTTTAAGCCGGATAGTAATGATTTTTATTTCTGCTGCTTTGTTGGGTGCTGCAATTCTTTATCTTTTCCCCGATGATCGTAACAGCAGATATCTTTATTTGACATTTGCCTATCTGTCATTTGTTTTCATTTCATTAGAAAAAATTATTGTAAAGAGAATCATCGCTCGTGTACGATTGAAAAATGAGAACAATTCACCTGTTATCATTGTAGGAAGAGGACGAATTGCTGCTCAAATCAGTCAGGAAATTGGATGTAATCCACAATGGGGGATTCGGGTCATCAGAAAGTTGGATTTAAGTATTGAGCCAAGGGCCTTAGAAGAAGTACTTAAAAACTGCTATGTAGAGGAAGTCTTTTTCTGTGTTCCCAGAAAATTAACCAGAGATGGTATTACGATTGACCCGCTTCTTCAGATTTGTGAAGAAATGGGAAGGCCTGCACGTGTGTTCCTTAATATTTCGGGAGCGACTTATTTTGCCAGGTGGGAATATCATCATTTTATGGAACGCCCTACCTTGATTTCTCATACAGTAGAACTGGATCCGGATCAGCTTTTTCTTAAGCGTTCATTTGATGTTTTTGGGGCAATAATAGCTTCCATTTTCCTTGTAATTCTTTATCCATTCCTTGCTATAGCCATAAAGGTGACCTCAAAAGGACCAGTATTTTTTAAGCAGGTCAGAGTCGGTAAAAATGGAAAGCGATTTGTTATTTATAAATTCAGGTCAATGAAAAATGATGCAGATAAGAAAAAAAAGGAGCTTGAGAAATTAAATCAATGTGATGGTGCTTTTTTTAAAATAAAAGAGGATCCGCGTGTGACAGCGGTTGGTAAATTGATGAGAAAGTTCAGTATAGACGAAATACCTCAGGTAATTAATGTATTAAAAGGGGAAATGTCACTTGTAGGTACTCGACCACCCACTCCTGATGAGGTTGCTCAATATCAAAAATGGCACCATAGAAGAATTAGTATCAGACCGGGAATTACCGGATTATGGCAGGTTTCGGGACGCAGCAAAATTACTAATTTTGATGAAATCGTGAAACTCGATTTGAATTATATTGATAACTGGAGTATCTGGCTTGATATTAAAATCATTCTTAAAACAATACTGGTTATTTTCGAACGTGATACAGCGTATTAAAATAATTTTATTGGCAGTGATCATATCGATTGTTTTTACCTCCTTTTCAGCTTATGGTTATCAGTTGAAAAACTGGAGACAGGCTTATTTTACGTTAGCAACACGGTTTGATCTGGCACAATCTTTATCGAAAAGCAACATGTTCTGGGATGATCTTCGAAGTGTTTACCTATTCGATTCATCACTATGGAACAAAAATAAAGTAAGTGAAAATGAAAATTTCTGGTTTATTGAACCTTCAATAGGTGGAGGACTTTTATATCCTTCCGATAAAAGGAAAAAAAATGGTTACAATAATATCGGACTTTTCAATGAGATCCGTTACAGAAATATTCTTATAAGGCAAACTGCTGATATTGACAGCAGGTATAAATATGACAAATTCTATCCTGCGCATCGGAACAGGGCAATGCAGGGGAGAATTGATGAAGCATATTTGCAGTATAACTGGAAATATGGTTTTTTGCGTTTGGGCAGAATGAATCGCAACTGGGGACCATTTACAGATCGAAGTCTTGTCTTGTCCTCTTATCCATACAGTTATGATGCTTTTGAGTGGGAGATCCATACATCTCTTTTTGAATTCAGACATCTCTTTTCACCTTTTAATTACAAACGTTCAAATTGGGATACAGACAACAACTCAAAAATAAATCGATACCTGACAGCACACTCACTAAACATATTGATTGGAGAATGGATCACTTTAGGAATCACTGAAACTGTAGTTTTTACCAGAAAAGAAGGATTGCCAGATTTACAGTATGTAAATCCGATGTCAATTTATACCGTTACGAATACGAATCAGGAAGGTGATGGTAATCTGATGCTGGGGTTTCAATGGAAGGTATACCCGTTTACAAAACGCCTGATATTCAAAGGGCAGATTGCACTGGATGATTTTCAGGTAGACAATGAGAAGGTGACAGATCAGGAACCGGCACATTGGGGGTGTGATATTGGATTATTCTGGCTTGATCCTTTTAATATACCTCAAAGAAATCTTTTCAGGGCTGAATATAGTAAAAGATCAGAATGGCTCTACACCGTTACTGATGCAAATGGGAAAAAAGGTGAGCGATATACTTATCTGGGTAAAAGTCTGGGACTACCATTAATTGATGGAGATAAGGTTAGTATAGGGTTTGATATTGTTGGAAATAATTTTTGGGCTTTTTCGTATGACTTTGCATATTGTCGTCAGGGTGCAAATACGGCTTTAACCAGATGGAAAGATAGTGAACCTGGTAATGAAAAAGGACTCCCGATTGAAACAGATTATCCATATGAAAACCGTATCGAGACGTCAATGCAAGCTCTTTTTTATTATAAAAACTATGTGGATTTGAAACTTGAAGTATGTGCAGGATGGATTAAAAATAACGACAATATAAAGACCAGATCATTCGAATTTTCACCTCTTGTTGATGTTACACTTACATTGCATTACAGTAATTTTTCTGTTAAATTACCAAAATGATATTTATTGAGTTATGGATATAAATGTTCACAATACAGATATACTTCCGTTATCCAAAAAGGCTTCTTTGATATTGTCAGAAATAGCAGAAAAACTCGAAGCTCTTCTGTATGCCGATGAGGTGTCCTGCTTAACAAGGAATTTCAGAAAATGTATAGCTGAGATAATGGTAAGGTTCTCGGAGTATCAAAATGAGGTATTACGATATTCAAAGTTAAAAAAATCCTGTAAAAAAGGGTGCTCATACTGCTGTTGTCACTGGGTTGAAGATGTTAATTCATTTGAAATGGATATAATTGCTGATTATATCAAAACAAATATTCCAGAAAAAATTGAAGAGATCATAAGATCTTGTAAAGCAGATATCCAGGAACTTGAACGGGTGGATGAAATTGTTAATATTAAATTGTCTAAATTGTCTGGAAATGAAAAAGTCGGTATAGATCAGGTGGATCTTCTGTTATCAGTATTTTACCAATTGGAAAGAAAGTGTCCGTTGTTGGCATCTGATGGTTCCTGTATGATTTATGATATTCGCCCAATAACCTGCAGAATATATATGAACTTTTCAGATCCATTTTTATGTAAACCAGGTTATATCAATAAAGATAATGTAGTTACCTGTCTTCTGGATCTCAATGAAAAATCAAATAACTTGTTAGATCAGCTACACTTTAAGTATTTACGATTCAGAGGTGATACCGGATTAAGGTCATTGTTGGTAAAATATCTTGAATAATGTACAAAGAATTGTTTGAAATCTTTGTGCAATCAATTTGGAAATATATTGCTAAAAATCAGTATACAAATTCTGATAATTTTCGGTCATAATAGCTGCGGTGTATTTATTATGAACCGCGGTAATATTATTATGAATTATGGTTTTTCGTAATGATGGATCTGCAAGAAGGCCCAAAATTGCTTTTGTTAGATCAGCAACATTTCCGGGTTCAACGAGAAGCCCGTTTATTTTGTTTTGAATGATTTCCGGGATACCACCTACATTTGAAGCAATTATCGGGCATTCTGCAGCCATTGCTTCAAGAAGAATCATAGGCAGCCCTTCTTTAAGCGAGGGTAATACTAAAATGTCAAAGAGTTTTAAGAGCTGGGCAATATCTGATCGTGGGCCAATAAATAAAACATTTTTTTCTATGCCAAGAGATAAGGTTTGTTTCTTCAGATCATGCTTAAAAGGCCCATCCCCGGCCACTATAAGGCAACTATCTGGGTGACTATTAATAATAGCCGGCATGGATTTGAATAAATTATCTATTCCCTTTATTGCAATCAATCGTGAAATAATTCCTAATATCGGCCCTTTGGATAATATATCAAATTCTTTCTTTTTATTGATTTTATCAATGTTTATTGAATAAAAAGCAGGATCTATTCCATTTAAAATGGTAGTGATTTTGGATCTGGGAATACGTTCATATTCATGAAGCTCCCTGGATGTGTAATCAGAAACACCTACGATTCTGGAAACAAAATGGGAGATAAACCATTCGGCTATCATATATCTTCTTTTGTCAGGGTAGATTTTTGCATGATCGGTGTGTATTACTCTTTTTACCCCGGAAAGTAATGCTGCAATACCACCTTCTATTAGTGGTTGAGTATTATGAGTATGAACTACATCTGGTTTATTCTGTTTAAAAAATTTGGCAATCTTCAAAAAAGTGAAATAATCTATACCAGCCTGTTTTTGTGGGATAAGGGTTACAGGTATTCCCAATTGTTCAATTTCTGTACTAAAAGTACCTTTTTTCCTGAGGCATAATACGCTGATATCAAATCTTGATTTGTCTATATTCCGGCAAATATTTACTATTACTTTCTGGAGACCACCCATTTCCAGATCATGTGTTACTTGTAAAATCTTGAATTTTCGACTTGGCAGAACGTTTATCGTACTCATAATAAAAAAATGCTATTGCAAATTATAAACCATAAGTATTGAAATTATCTTTAGTAAAAAAGGCGTTCTTTAATCATACGAACAAAAAGTTTTTCAGGGTTCATTTCCCACACAGATTCACGTGAAAGCTTAAATGGATCAGTTGTTAAATCATTAGCTGCCTGGCAGGTTGTAACCGCAGCACTATATCCGTATTTCTTGAGTGTATCGACTGACCTTTTATCAAAGTCCGATAATCGGCCATTGGGATAGGCGAAGGTTTTAACTGTTTTCCCGATTTGATACTCAATTTCAGATTTCGATTCAAAGATTTCACGGTCAATCATTTCATCACCAAGGAGTGACAGAATTGGATGAGTGATTGTATGGCTGCCAAATTCGATTCCTGCTTTGTTCATTTCTCTGACTTCATTCCAGTTGAGCATAAGGCGCTTATTTGGTTTTGAGTTTCTGCAACATTTGGATTCAAAATTTTCAATATATGAATCACGCTCTTGCGGTTTAAACTGTTTGACCCACTCAAGCATTTTTTTAGCAGCAATCTTACGTTCCTGAATTGTGTTTACATTCAAGGGCTCTCCGCAAAATTCGGATGGAATTACTGAATTTTTTGTATATTTTATAATTGATGACAATCTGTCGTGCCATAATTTATTATTGGTTCCAATATAACCTGTTGTCAAAAAAATAGTAGCAGGTACATTGTATCGTTTTAATATTGGAAATGCATATTCGAAGTTATCCAGATAACCATCATCGAAAGTAATACATACAGTCCGGGGGGCGATTATCCCTCTGTTGATTGATTCTGATAATTCACCCAGTGTAACTAATTTAAAAGAGCGTGACAGCATCGAGATCTGTTTTTCAAAATACCGTACGTTCACAAAATCAATAGCATATGGATCTGTGTATGGAAGAATACGATGATAAAAAAAGATTTGAAAAGGTGGTCCGATTTTTCTGTTGTAAACCTTGAAAGAGGAAGAGTCAAATTTGATTTGTTCTGATAAGGAGATTATCTTTTCTCTTATACATCCAATACGGAATAAATATGAAGTAAAGGTTAACAAAAGATCCTTTATCGGTTTCATTAAAAATTCCTTTAGCAGTATTTTATAATGGACTGAATGCAATAATTGTACCTGATACGTTTGGCGTGAAAATTATGAATTAAATCAAACTCTTTAGAATGCGTTATAGCAGAAATTTTGTATCTTGTCTATGCCCGGCGTTTTAAAGCAGTTTTAATTGGATTAGAAATGTTTTGTAATACTTATACCAAATGAACGCTGGTCAGTTGAATAGTTTTCTCTATGTTCCAGCCCGAACATGTATGCCGTACGGAAAGTGTTTACAGTATTGCGATCCAGTTTGTCCCAGGTATGACGATCGGTTCCGATGATATTAAGCATGTAAAGGGATATGTCAAAATCGCCCGGGAAATACAAGTTTAAAGTAGCATTCCATTTCTTGGAAACCGCGGTCATAATATAATCCTTAAAACTCAAGTGTTCTTTTTCATGATAAAATCCGTAATAATAATAAGTATCGGGTTGTGGGTTGACTTGAGGATCTTTGCATGTAATAACAGATTTTCGCCCAGGGTAACCCCATATTAATCTCAGGTTTGTACTGATTGAAAGCCAATCGAAAGGTGAATAAATAGCATACAGTTTTGTGATATTATCAGGGATGTTCAAAAAGGAATTTCCATCATAAGTAATTGACTTTTTAACAATATTTAAATTAATTGTGTCAGCCTCAGGGTGAAAGTAGCTTGCCCATAGTGAATCTCCCTGACTGTTCAATCCAATAAAATAACCCCATTCGCCATCTTCGTTTGTAGTGTTACCATATATTGAGTAATCTTTACCTTCTTCATTGGGGTTGGTATCAAATGGTCTTTGAAAGGTATGATTAATTCCGAAACTGAATTTTTTACCAGTGTATTTAACATCTGCATCAAGGTTTATATATTGATATTCACCAACATTGACTACCCTGAAAAGTGTTTGTTCCCATCCAAAAAGATCTTTTATTAATCCCCATGAAACAGAAGGTTCAAATGTGAGCTTATTTGATATGTTTCCAGCGTATGCGAGTTCTAAAGAATGTATTTTTTCCGGTTTCAGGGAATGCATTACGTTAACAGGTGGAGTCGGCTGAATTATATCACGATCAGGTCCGAGAGGTTCTCGCGGTTCTCGGGGGCGTGGTTCAGTATAAAGATTGCCATTTTCATCAATATGATATCTGTTATACTCATAATTCTCTACACTTCCGTTATTTGATGAAGTCTGATAAATAAGTTTGATTGAATGATTATCTGAGGGATGAAATACAAGCGCTAATTTTGGGTTGAACATTGTGGCTCTGGTGTGAAAGTCAAATCTGAATCCTGCATGAGCAGCTATAAGTGATGATATGTTATATAATCCTTCAGAAAAGATCGAGAATGTATTATAAACACAGTCTGTAATTACAAATTGTTTATGATTATAATTTTGTTCATTTTTACCTTCCATATCAGGACCAAAATCGTCAAGACGGTATTCAAGTCCGATTGCAGCCTGAAAATCTGGAATCGATTTTAACAGGAACATTGAATTTATTCCGTATCTGGCTTCTCCAAATGTTTCTACGACCTTACCGTTAAGATTTACCAGACTTGGTTTAAACTTGTCAATGGTAACATTGGTTATTCTGGTGGTATTTTTATCATAACTGATTTGTGATTTGATACTGTTAATACCTATTGGATGATCATACGAAGCATTTACCATCAAGTTTTCAGAATGATAATTTCTTCTGGATTCACCCCAGTTTTCGGTAGTGCTCCAGTAAGGGTCATCTGGTTTGATAGTTTTTCCATCAATAATTCTGTTTGAAGCATTTGAAGGAGGGAGACCACTATAATCAGGCCATGGATCCCGAATGAAGAGAGAAACACAATTTTCCAATTGTCTGGTAAGTCTTACAGAAAGGTTGAAATTATCTTTAATCCAATTACCAAAAATCCTGTAATTTCCTTCAGTTGATCCAAATCTACCATCTCCAGGTCCACCTTCTTTGAAATTCGGTGATCCTGGCCAACCGGCGTTTCCATATAGTCTGACTTTATCGTATGGAAACCCTGTGCTTGCACGAAATCCTGCAGAAAATGAAAGCTGGTCACCTCTTTTAGTTTTGGCAAAAAGGTTTGCATCTATTGCTTTTGATCCATCATTGGTTGAAATAAATGAGGCACTGCTATTATTATGATCAGGCTTTTTTGTAACTACGTTAATGATACCTGCTATTGCACCAGTACCGTATACAAGTCCTGCAGGTCCTCTAAGTATTTCAATTTTATCAATATCTCCCAGTAATCCCAGAACAGTTTCACTCTGGAAACCATCTCTGGCTTGTGTATTCATTTTGTGACCATTAATGAGAAAAACAATTTTCGTATTTCTGTCGTTTGCTACTCCCCGCATAGCCCAGATTGTGCCATTCCATTTATTGTAATTGTAAATAAAGCCAGGGACATAAATATCAAGAATTTCAGATATGTTTCTTGCTCCAGACAATCTAATCATTTCATTAGTAATAATTGTCATGCTGAGTGGTGAGCTTTTTAAATCAAGATCCAGGAATGATCCAGATGTTAACTGAAGTGATAAGAGGTCTTTAAGCGACAAATCATTGAAAACATCCGATTCATTACCGGAGATCGTGAAGCATAAAACAAATATAACCAATATTGATTTGCATTTGAAAATAGGGTGATGGTACATAAGAATCTCCTTAACTAAATAATCCATGAAAATGAATCAATTAGCTATTTATAGATTTTATCGACCTGATATAATTGTGAATCTTTGACATTAAAATTCTTTTTAACCTGTTTATAATTTATAATCTTATAAACAGCAACAGGTGGTTCTACCGGAATCGAGGATGCATTCCACCCGTTGTTCTTTATTCTCAAAATCATTTCGGACGCCTGAATTCCCATAGAAGTGTGATCTGGTAATACTGCAAATGTACCAAAATTTAATTTTGGATCAACAAGTACTTCAACGCCAACAACAACAGGAATTCTGAACTTTTTAACAGTTCTGATCCAGACATTATTCAGCAAATCCGGGTTAAGGAGGATATTGTCATTAGGAACCCATAAAGCTTCAATACCTTTATCCTGAATAAGATAGTTAAGTTTTTTTAGAAGAAATTTTGAGTAATTATTACTATTATTTGGTAGAATGGAATTGATAATATTTATACCCTCTTTTTTACAGAATCTTGTATTATCATTAACAAACTCTGTCATATATTTTCTATGGATTACACCAATATATTCCATTTTAATTCCAAGTATGGACCTTAGGTTGACAATACTTGTAACAACCGGTATTTCATATGTTATACCTGATGCGTTTTTTAGATCCTTAATTGCATTCTTGATCAAGACGCCCATCAATGAAATACTTGGTAAGGGGTTTTCTGGTTTTTCTGTGTCAAGATACATTTTGTAAAGGTTAATCGATTTGTTGTCCATAAGTACTAACAGATCAGGTGTATTTTTATTAATTACTTTTGTTAGATCTTTAAGTTCTGTTTGTTGTGAAATAACAAATTCAGTAATACTAAACCCATCATTAAGTTCGTCATTTATTCCTTTAACAACCTGATCGAAATCGTCCCCCGGTTGTCTGACAACAAGAATGTCGTTTCTATACTCTGCAAAAACTTGATTGCAGATCAATAGCAGGATAAATAAGTTTCGGATTAAATCCCAGACCTTAAACAAATGATTATTACAGATAATGCGGTTTACGTTATATTCTTCTGGTTTAATCTTACAATTCAACACCTTGTGATTATCTCCGATCCACAATTAATAACCGTCTGGTCAGTAAGTGCATATGTCGTCAAATTAATTTCTGGATCACGCTGTAGGATTTTTAAAAGTTACAGCACCGATTTGCTTTTTTTCTCAAGTTTGATAACACTATTTAGTCCTTGTGTATCAAATGAATCCTCTCTTTGCAGAGTAAATGTATATGCATCAGGATTAAAAAAGGCACTAAATTTCAGATCAGGCTTTCGTTTTTTAAATTTCATTACCAAAATTGTAGCACTGTATGCTGCAGATAGTGAAATCAAAAAAAAAATCAAAAAAAAACCTTTTTTATCAAAATGCATGATGACTCCTGTAAGGAAATTACTAAAAAGAGACTTATTGTTATTATATTGCAAAAAAAAAGGTTTGTCTATAAAAGAATCCATTGAATGGGATATTATAGGATCGGTTGGTGAAAAACTGTTACAACCTATTTGTTCGGGAATTTATGAGCAATTCCATAAAATTTGATAATGATCTGCTTTTACAAAAAATTTTGGAATATACACAGTCGGGTAAAGGCATACCATTTTGTAATACGAATGATTATTCACGTTAGAAAACTGAGCTAAGTGGGAAGTATGTTTCTATTATACTGTATTAATCAATAGTGTTACTCTTGTAAATAGATTGTTGATTATTAGACGCTGTAGTTGAATAAAAATATTATAAGTAAGCTCCAAACTCCTTAACTTCAATGCTATACTTACTATCAACAGATTTTTGTTTTCAGAAAAAATATTGTTTATTATGTGCTTCAATTCCCGGATCATTAATTGGAATAAGATTTGTATTTTATAATAATAAAATGGTTAAGCTGAAAGGAATTCTGTATCAACGGATTATTTAAAATTATAATTGATATTTTTAATTGAAAAATTGAAAGGATTTGTATATGAGAATGTTTATACCGTCTGCCTTTATTATTATATTTTGCATCTCTATATGTCGCAGTCAGGACACTTTGTTTGCAACAATAACGGATACTGCGGAAATTCCACTTTTGGAAATAGGTGGAATTCTTGGTCAGCCAACGGGTTTGGATTTTCAATGGTGGTTTACACAAAGAAGTGCTGTTCATGGAATTCTGGGTTATTCTTTTTATGAGGATGGAAGATTTCATGCAAGTGCAGACTACCTTTATAATTTCGGTTTTTTTCGGATCACCGGAGGAATGTTGCCAATTCATTTTGGTATTGGAGGTGTTATAAGAATAGGTAGTGGTTTCATTTTTGGATTCAGAGTTCCAGTAGGTGCAGAGTACATTCTGGATCGGGGAGCATTAAGTCTGTTTGCACAAATTGCACCACAGGTTAATTTGATCGATGATTTTGGTTATAACTTCAGTGGAGGTGTAGGTGTCAGATTGAATTTTGGAACTGTTGGAAGACGATAACCAATTTATTAGTACATAAAAACAGGCTTATTTTCAGGATAAGATAATTATCAATGAATAAGCAAGAAAAGTAAAACTGTTAATTTATAGTTTCACCGTGGTTTTGAACGGGAATTGAAAAGAACACGGAAGTTCCCTTTCCGGGAGTGGATTGTATCCAGAGTTTGCCACCGTGGGTTTCAATTATTTCTTTGGAAATTGGTAGTCCGAGGCCACTACCTCTGGTTTTATCTGTTGTCCTTCCACGATAGAATTTGTCAAATAAATGTGGTAAATCGGAAGTAGAAATACCAGGACCTTTGTCATGTATGCCTACTACTATAGAATCGGAAGAGCTTTTTAAAGTAATAAGAATATCGCTGCCATTTTTCCCATATAGATATGCATTGTTCAGAACATTCATTATCACCTGCTTTAAGCGATTCTTATCAGCATAAACAGAAGGTAGATTTTCATCTGTTTTGAAATTTACTGGAAAATGATTCGTTTCCTGAAAAATATTTACAGCTTCCTTTATGATTGAAACAGGATCGAACCTTTCATATTGTAATGAGATTATACCCAGTTCAATTTTGGAAAGGTCCATCATGTCTGAAATAAGTGTGTTAAGCCGTTTCCCTTCTGATAATATCATTTTTAAAAATTCAGAATGTTCCTGAGGAGATAATTCGATATCATCCATTAGCAGGGTTTGTGCAAAACCAATAATACTGGTAAGAGGCGTTCTTAATTCGTGGGCAGCTTTAGAAATAAATTCTGATTTCAGTCTGTTTTTTTCATGAAGTTTCTTGTTGGCGATGTCTAGTTGAATGTTTTTTCGCTGAATCATTCTTTCAAGATTTTTCCTCTGGGAAATATTGATTATTATGCCTCGCGTATTAATCAGCTCACCTTTATTGTTGAATATACCTGCAGCATTAAGTAAAATATCTATAGTCTGTCCACTTTTACAAACAAGAGTATACTCCATGTTCTGAACTGTTTTTTTGTTCAAGATATGATTCCAGTGTGCTTCAAATCTTTTCTTTTGTTCGGGTATAACAATATCAGAAAAACGTTTTTTACCGATCAATTCATCATGGTTGTAACCCAATAAAGATAATTCATATTCATTGATGTAAATGAAAAACCTTTCAGGATTTAAAAAATGAATTCCTATAAGTGCATTCTGGAAAAAATTATCTAACCTTTCATTATCTATTCGATCTCTAAAATAGTTCATGTTAAATCCTTAAAAATGATCATGACAAGTGCTGTTAAATTGTCGTAACTTAAGCGGTCCTGTTCAGGACTCATTTAATTACACGGAAATTTCAAGAATTCCCTTTGTCATTCGGATGAAAGTATCTTTCAACAAAGCTTTTTGGCTACTAATGCATTCTGAATCTCACATAACCGGATTAGTTATTACCAATTCATTTAAAAATATTCGAATATATAATGGCTATATTTGATATTTTTATTATCACAATTCGTTAAATCGCAAAATTATAACTATGTCAAAGATATAAACAGAAATAGCTAGTGATTTGGATTTATTTGTTGTATATAAGCTAAAAATGAGTAACACAATTCAGCTTTCAATTCTTATGCTTTGATAAGGAGCTTCGGATCCTGTTTTCCGATTTTATTTTGAATAAAATTGATAGTAAAAATGATCAGGATAGTTTATATCAAAACAAAAATCGGATGGATCCTTTACGCGAGTCTTTTTTGTGCACATTGTAAGAATCAGATCCAGAAAGCTTAATATGCAGTTATACGATTACGATAACGATTGCAGTTTTTTTTTCACAATTCACCATTCATAATTTATAAATCACCATTACCTTATGACCTTAACCGCCATAAACACTTTCTGTTCATGATGTTATGCAGTTTATCGCAAAATAATCGTAATAGTTTATGTTAAATACAAATCAAGGATTGTATTTTAAGGAAAACTGTCATTTTATTAAATCAGAAAATTCCTCAGGTTGGCGGGCAACTATTGTTAATTTATTTTTTTTAACAGGGTGAATAAAAGAGAGTTTGAATGCATGAAGATATAAACGATTTGGTGAAAATTTAAGAACCCGATTATCCGCTTCAGAATCCCCATACCGGTTGTCTCCGACAATTGGTGCGCCAATGTGAGCCATTTGAACACGAATCTGATGTGTTTTACCTGTTTCCAGAAAAACTTCAACCCGTGATATGTCATTTTGATATTGAACTACTCTGTATCTGCTTCTGGTTTGTTGGCCATCAGATCTAACACGCATTTTCGTACCCTTTTTAAGGTTGTGCGATTTTGAGATACCAAGTATGATTTCATCTTCAAATTTAGGAGGTTTATGGTGGCATATGGCAATATACTCTTTAATAATATCACGACTCCGGAAAATATCATGCAGATTGCGAAGAATACTTTTATTTTTTGCAATCAGTATTATTCCAGAAGTGTCTCTGTCGATTCGGTGGACCAGAGCAGGCTCACTTTCATTGGAAAGCACACCTTTTTCGAAAAGATATCCTGATGCCAGCTCAATCAATGTATCACCATTAAGATGACCTGTTCCCGGGTGAACAACCAGACCTGAAGGTTTGTTGCAGGCAAGAAGATAGTTATCTTCATATAAGATTGAAAAATTTCTCTTGTAAAAATCTGTTTTGACAATATTACGGAGTTTCTGGTCAGGATTGCGTTTTTGTGCGATTTCAGATTGATCTACATATAATGAAATTAAATTGGATTCCTGAACACGGAAGTTTTGTTTGACCCGTTTACCGTCTACAAGGATTTTACCTTTGCGAATAAGAGAATAGATTTCAGATAGTGATTTTAAAGGAAGCCGTTTTCGTAAAATACGGTCAATACGGCAACCAGAATCATCTTTTCCGATACTGATTTGGACCATAATAATTAAAAACAGGAGCTTGGATTATACATTTTAGATTTTATCATAAAGGCCGCTGATTGACTCACCTTGATTTGTAAACGTGATTGCTTTAGCAAACAGTTCAGCAACAGATAACACCACCAGTTGAGGAATCTTCTTTTCTTCTGGAATGTAAACAGTGTCTGTCACAACAAGTTTGGTTAACGGAGAATTTTTCAAACGTTCTGAAGCACGACCGCTTAGAACTGCATGAACTGCACATGCCTGAATCTCTTCAACACCCAATGATTCAAGTGCTGTAATTACTTCAATTATTGAACCTCCCGAAGCAATTTCGTCATCAAAAATAATTGCTTTTTTCCCTTTAACATCACCTATGACATTATGGATAACCGGTTTTTCTGAATCATCACTTCTTCTTTTATCCAGAATAGCCAAAGGCAAACCTAGTCTGATTGCATAAGCACCAGCTCTTTTCGCGCTACCTGCATCAGGAGCAACAACAACACAGTTATCAGTTTTACAATCATTAAAATAATCAAGCAAAACACGTCCAGCCAGGAGGTGGTCTACTGGAATCCTGAAAAAACCCTGAATTTGTGGAGAATGGAGATTCATGGTCATGACTCTGTCTGCACCGGCGGTTTGAAGAAGGTCGGCAATCAGTCTGGCAGAAATTGAAATTCTCGGTTCGTCTTTTTTATCTGAGCGTGCATAAGGAAAATAAGGCACAACGGCAGTAATTCGTCCTGCGCTTGCATGTTTGATAGCATCAATCATAATCAATAATTCCATTATACCTTCATTTACAGGACTGCATGAAGGTTGAATTATAAAGACATCTTGTCCCCGAACACTTTCAACTATTCTCACTTTAATATTTTCATTGCTGAATTTGATAATATTACATTTCCCGAGCTCTACACCTGCAAAATTACAGATAGATTTTGCAAGCGGGATATTAGCATTTCCCGAAAAAATTTTAAGTTTACCGTTCACCTTTCCTCCGTTGATTCAAATTATTCCTGATAATCGTTTTTACGTGCATCCCATTCAAACGCAATATCCATAATTGATTCAGAAATCAGTTTTGGTTGATTAATTGTTTTTGGTTCGAAATAGAAATCCCCTTCTTCAAGTTCCAGCATTTTAAAGATTGCTTCTCTTCCATTTTCATTACGATAAAAACCATCAACTACCTGTCCTTTGCAGAATGTCAGATATCCTTTCCTGCGGCCAGAATATATATGCAAAATACCTTCACGTCTACCTATTTCAAGAAATTGAATGGCATCAAGCAAAGTCGTCTGGGCAAGATTTCCGCTAAAAACAAAACTGGTATTGTACTGTCCTGAAAATTTTTTCTTTGTTTTTTTTCGAAATAACAAGATTAGTATTACAGCACCCAGAATACCAGATCCCAAACCTGCAACAACCACATAAATTAAACCTTGCCAGTTCATACTCACCTATTCTACATTCTACTCAGACATATTTTCCTGAGGATAATTAATATAATCTTTTACACGTGAAATGTTCTCAATTCCTTTAATTCTTTGTATCCTTCTGAAAATCTGTTTTAACTGGTTTCGATTACTGATTTCAATTTTAAATGTGCTTTTTGCGTTTTGGCTGATAGTTTTTATGGAGCCCTCAAGTACATTGGCTCCAAATTCAGAAAATACAAGACTGATTTCATGAAGCAAACCGGGGCGATCGGCTGCAAGTATTTCCAGATCTACAGTGTACTTTTTTTGGTCTCCACTATCCCAGCTAACCTCAATTTTTCTTTCCTCATCTTTGGAAAAAAGTGCCACATTTGGGCAATTCTCTCTATGTACCGAAATTCCTCTTCCACGTGTAACAAATCCGATAATCGGGTCACCTGGAATCGGATTACAGCATTTTGCGAATCGAACCATAAGGTCATCATTTCCTCCAACAAGTATACCCTGACTTCCACGCCCGGTAAAAGTATCAACTATTCGGGATACTACATTGGAAGACATCGATTTTTTAATCTTTCGTGCCTGAAAATACTGCATGACACGGCTGATAGGCATCTCTCCGCTACCAACCAGTTCATAAAGGCGATCAAGGTGGCCTATTCCAAGAAAAGGGAGCAGATCAGGTACATGATCATTGAAAGGAGTTGATGAACGGAGTCGTTTATATGAAGCCTGGATAATCTTTTTCCCAAGATCAATGCTTTCCTGGCGACCAGTGTTTTTAAGCCATCTCCGTATTGCACTTCGTGCTTTAGGCGTTTTTACTTCACGTAGCCAGTCGATAGAAGGCTTTTTGGATTTAAGATGCAGAATTTCAACTGTTTGTCCGCTTCTGAGAATACGGTTAATTGGTTCAATTTTGCCGTCTACCTTTGCACCTATACAGTGTATTCCAAGATCCGTATGAACTGAAAATGCAAAATCAAGTACAGTGGCACCCTTTGGAAGAGATATCAGATCTCCTTTTGGGGTAAAAACAAAAATCTCTGCATGGAATAGATCGATTTTGAAAAATTCAAAGAATTCGGTGGAATCTGTAAGATCCTTTTGCCATTCAATTACGTTTTTTAGCCAGACCAGAGCTCTATCATCCTTTGTCATCTCTTTTTCGCCGCTTTTATATAACCAGTGGGCAGCAATACCATCTTCAGCAATTTGATTCATTTCCCATGTGCGGATCTGCATCTCTACAATATTTCCTTTTTCGCCAAAAACGGTTGTATGGATCGACTGGTATCCATTTGATTTGGGAGTACTGATATAATCTTTAAATCTGTCCTGAATTGGCGTCCACATGGAATGAATTATGCCAAGTACATGATAACAATCCTGTACACTATTTACAATCACTCTGATGGCAAGAAGATCGAATACTTCCTCAAAAGATTTATTCCTTTCCATCATTTTACGGTATATGCTAAAAAAGTGTTTTGGTCTACCAACTATCGTGGTTTGAATAGTTTCTTCTTCCAGCCGCTGCCGAAGCGGAATGACAAAGCTGTCAATAATCGCTTCCCGTTCGCTTCGTGTAGCTACAACTTTTGCAACGATCTCTTTATACTCTTCCCAGTGAAGATGTTTGAAAGCAAGATCTTCAAGTTCCCATTTTATTCTGGCCATACCAAGACGATGAGCCAGAGGGGCATAAATATCAATTGTCTCTGTTGCAATTGCTTTAATTCTGTCTGGGGAAAGATATTTTAGCGTACGGAGATTATGAAGTCTATCTGCAAATTTGATAATAATCACCCTGAGATCTTTTGCCATGGAAAGAAGCATTTTGCGATATGTTTCTGCCTGCCTGTCCTGATTTGATTTTACCTGAAATACTCCGATTTTAGTAACACCGTCAACTAAAATCGCGATTTCTTTACCAAACTGTACCTCAAGATCAGCCATACTGACTGAAGTGTCTTCAATTACATCATGAAGAAGTCCTGCGGCAATAGTAACAGGATCAAGGCGTTGTTCTGCCAATATCAGAGCTACAGCAACAGGATGAGCCAAAAACGGTTCACCAGATTTGCGGACCTGATCTTTATGTGCATCCCAGGAAAAACGAAAAGCTTTTTCTATCAGGTCAAATCCGATTTTTGGATTAACATCAAAAATCTTGTTAATAAAAACTTTAGCAGCTTCATCAACTGATGCTGTTGGTAAAAAAAGTGCAGGATCCATAACTTGAAAATAAACCATGCATAACCTGAATTTCAGGTAATTTTTAACCTGATTACCTCAAATTACTACGTTAGCTGGATGAATACAGAAATTATTCTAACTTGTTCCAACGATTAAAAGAGTATCTATAATTTTACGAAAAAAATGCAAAAGTATTGCGGCCACTTAATTGCAAAGAAAAGCTATTATGATTCGATTAGGGTATGTCGGTATAAATACAGAACTCCCAACCAGTGGAAAAACATTTCGTCTGGCTAATTATTCAAAAGAAAAAATGATCGAAACAGCTCGACTAAATATTGATGCACTTAATCAGATACTTTTATGGAATAAAAAACATGACATAGAAATATTTCGAATAACTTCTGCACTTATTCCATTCGGCTCTCATTTAATCAATAAAGGAGAGTGGAAAAATGAACTAAAAGAAAAATTTATTGAAACTGGAGATTTCATAATCAAAAATGATATGCGGGTATCAATGCATCCAGGACAGTATACAGTAATTAATTCACCTAATGAACAATTTTACAAAAATTCTCTTCGTGATATTGAATACCATAACACAGTTATGGATCTGATGGGTCTGGATGAGACACATAAAATTATTATTCATGGTGGCGGTATATACAATAATAAAGAAAAATCGATGAATTTTCTTATAAAAAGGTTGAATGATTTGCCACAAATTCTCCAAAGAAGAATAGTTCTTGAAAATGATGAACGTTGTTTTTCGGCATATGAGATCTATACTGTATGTATGAAAACCGGTTTGCCAGGGGTTTTTGACGTTTTCCATCACGAAGTATATCCATCATTTGATAATTTAACGGAAAGAGAAATTATTTTAGAATTTAAAAAATTATGGGGTAATGTTCGTCCCAAAATTCATTATTCCAATCAGGCTGCAGGGAAAAACAGGGGAGCTCATTCTGATCATGTTAATGTGACAGAGTTTCTGAAGTTTTATCGAAAAATAGAAGATCTGGAACTTGATATTATGTTGGAAGTAAAAGATAAACAGAAATCAGTGCTTGAAATCAAGAAAATGATTGTACAATTATAATAACCTTTCTGTGCCGAAAAACAACGTATTCCAAGAGAATACGTTAAGTTCAACATGTTTTTGATCAATAAAACCTGAAAAATTCCATTAGTTATTTTAATCTGAATAGAGACTTATATTTTTGAACACAAATAACACAAACTCCGGTTGTCTATGCTTAAAAGTTTCAAGGCGAATATAATCTTCTGTTTTTTTCTGGTAGAGTTTCAGGTTTTCTCTCAAGAGATAATGCTTAACGAGATAATGTCTTCAAATAGTAAAACCATATCGGATGAAGACGGAGAATTTTGTGACTGGATAGAAATCTTAAATCAAGGAGATTTAGAAGTAAATCTCAGGGGTTATGGTTTATCTGATTCAAAAAAGGATCCCTTAAAATGGGTGTTTCCTGATGTTACCTTGCTATCAGGACAGTATATGATTGTATGGGCGTCAGGTAAAAATAGAAAAGATACAGACAATCCGCTGCATACAAATTTCAAGATTGATGCTTCCGGAGAACAGGTAACACTTGCCCTTCCGTTTGGAACTGTAATCGATTTCTTTCCCGAAAAACCTTTACCCGTCGATATCTCCTGCGGTAGAAAACCGAATGATAAGAAGGGGTGGTATTTATTTTCGGAACCGACACCAGGAGAAAAAAACGATACTGAAGAAAAAACCGGGATACTCGAACCACCTTGTTTTTCTGCTGCTCCGGGTATTTACAGTAGGCCAGTAGTACTTCATCGGCCTGAATATGATGATGATAATATAATAGTTCGCTTTACTATGGATGGGTCGGAACCATCGGATATTTCACCAATTTTTCAAGATAGTCTGATAATAACAGACAGATCAGATCTGGATAATGATATCTCGGATATTCCCACCGTTATTGAAGGTCTTCGTGACCATGAGTGGACCAAGCCCCCCAGGGTAGCTAAAGGAACCGTTGTAAGAATGGCTGCTTTTTCGGAAAATTTTATTCCAAGTAAAACTGTTACCGGTTCTTTTTTTGTTTTTGACAAGGGTGCCCGAAGGTATTCGATGCCGGTTGCTTCTGTTGTATCAGATAAAGATAACTTTTTTAACAATGAGACTGGTATTTACATCCCCGGAAATTACCATCTTAAAGGTAAAGAATGGGAGAGAGATGGAAACATTGAATTTTTTAGTACGGATGGTTCCCGGATTCTTTCACATGAGGTTGATTATAGAATTCATGGTCACGGATCGGTTAATTTTCCTCAGAAATCATTAAGAATTTTTGCAAGAGGCCAATCTGGTGATGAAACTTTTAGATACCCTTTTTTCAGGAATAAACCATTTGACAGTTACAGATGTCTGTTATTAAGAAATTCCGGTAATGATTTTTCAAGCACAATGTTTCGTGATGGTATAGCTCAGTTAATGGTTGACCACCTGGATTTTGACACACAGGGATTTGTTCCACATATTGTTTTTATCAATGGAGAATACTGGGGAATTCAAAACTTAAGAGAACGCTATGATAAATATTATTTGCAAAGAGTATATGGTGCAGATCCGGAAAATATTGATTACGTGTCATACCTGTCCCTGATGGGGAACAATGGAGTAGAAGTTTCTGAAGGTGATACTGCGTATTATAATGAAATGATGAGATTTATGCAAAACAATGACATTACTGAGGATGATAATTATGAAAAGATTAACACCTATGTGGATTTGAATAACTTTCTTGATTATATATCTACCAACATATACTTACAAAATACCGACTGGCTGATCAATAATTTCTCTTTCTGGAGAGTCCGAAAACCATATGATCCAGATGCTCCCACGGGGCTTGATGGCAGATTCAGGTGGCTGTTGTTTGATACTGATTTTTCGTTTGGGCTTCATAATCAGGATCCTGACATGATATCTTTCATAGAAAGAATGGATTGTCCACTGCTTACTGGCTTGCTAACAAATGACAAATTCAGAACAGAATTCATAAACCGTCAGGCTGATCTGATAAATTCAGCATTTGTTGAGCATCGGGTGCTTTTTATGATCGACAGTATTCAGGAAATATTTGAACCGGAAATTGAAGAACATATACAACGATGGGGATATCTTGAAAATAAGGAAGAATGGTTAACCAATGTAGAGAATATAAAAAATTCAATACGCACCAGGCCTTCCCAGATGTACCAGCATTTAATGGAACATTATCAGTTACCAGGAATATCAGAAGTCGTAATCAAAAATGATATCTTAAAAGGAAATGTAAAAATTAATTCTCTTGTTTTAAATAAAGATCTGCCGGGTGTCAACAAAGAAGTCTATCCATGGATCGGTACTTATTTTAATGGTAATTCAATACGTTTACAGGTGATATGTAATGATGGATACAGGTTAAAAAAGTGGATTGTGAATGATGTGGAATATACGGATAGTATTATTGAAATTGATCCCGGAAAAGGACTGTTAGTGGAAGCAGAGTATGATATCTTATCAATAAAAAATTCTGGCTACAAGAATGCCTTCAAGACCCAAATTATCAAAAATCATCCTAATCCGTTTAACAAGACAACAGTAATTAAATTTGCATTATCCCGAAAAAATCATGCGATACTGGAAATATATGACATAAAAGGCAAAAAAATTGACAGGATCCTTGATAAAGAATTATCACCAGGAACTCATGCTTCAATTTGGGATGGTTCGGGATTTAAATCAGGCATATATTTGTGTGTTTTAAAAATTGATAATAAAGTGTTTAGACTAAAATTGCAGTTGATTCGTTAACTACTACCAGTTTTGCACAATTGTAATAAATGAATGATATATATTAATTCCATAACCATTTCCATTTCGGGAAAATTCAAAATGTATTTGAACTTAACTTAATAATACATGGAAATACAATTGAAAAGAATAATATTATTTCTGTTTTTATTTCAATCAAGCATCTTTTCTCAGACGGTAATACTTAACGAGATAATGTCTTCAAATAGTAAAACACTATCGGATGAAGACGGAGAATTTAGTGACTGGATAGAGATCTACAACCATGGAAAAACAGATATAAATTTAAAGGGGTATGGTTTATCTGACTCAAAAAGTGATCCTTTAAAATGGGTGTTTCCCGATGTTACCATATCATCGGGGCAATATATGATTGTATGGGCTTCAGGCAAAAACAGAAAAGATCCAGCAAACCCTTTACATACAAGTTTTAAAATAGATGCTTCAGGTGAGCAGATAACTATTGCAATTCCTGTTGGAACAATAATTGATTATTTTCCCGAAAAATCTTTACCTGTCGATATTTCCTGCGGCAGAAAACCAGATGATGAAAACTGGTATTATTTCTCTGAACCAACACCCGGTAAGATAAACAGTACAAAGTCTGGTACAGGAATTCTTGATCCACCATCTTTTTCTGTTTCTCCCGGTGTTTACAGTAGCCCGGTAATACTTCATCGGCCTCAGTATGATGAAAATGTAATAATCCGATATACACTGAATGGATCTGAACCTACAGATATTTCACCGGTTTTTGAAGACAGTCTTGTTATAACA
>JAAYEB010000064.1 GCA_012728995.1 Fibrobacter sp.
AGAGTTAAAATATAAAGAAATAACTGAAAAGATTATTGGTGCCGGTTATGAGGTACATAAGTTTTTAGGAAATGGTTTTCAGGAAGTGATATATCAACGAGCACTTTCATATGAAATGGGAAAGGCTGGTTTGAATTTCAAGCGAGAATTAGAACAGAATATTTTCTACAAGGATATGGAAAACCCTATCGGCACCCGCCGAGCCGATTTCGTTGTTGAAAGAAAAGTACTTGTTGAAATTAAAGCGATCATTCAACTCGAAGAAGTGCACTGGGCACAACTATTGAATTACCTGAAAGCATATCGGCTGGAAGTTGGGCTGCTCATAAATTTCGGAAGTAAAAGTATGCAGTTTAAAAGATTCGTACTCTGAAAACATTGTCAGAATCACGGATTGAGAAGATTGCACAAATTACACTGATAAGTATTGATTATTTGTAACAATCCCTGTCTTTCGGTGAAATCCAATAATCAGTGCCAATCAGTGATTCAGACACTTTCCTTTGCATTTATTGCTTTCCAATACTAATTTAAATAAGTTAATAGTTTTCCTTTTTTCGATTACATTTTTGCCATGAACACCATTATTCTCACTCTCCAAACCACATCAAAAACTGCTGAACCGGTTAAATATACAGGAATAGCTGCAGATAAACACCAGACCAGCATACCTTTTTTTAAACAAAAAATAAAGATATGTACATTTTCTGATTTTAAATATTTATACGGCCATTTCTGGAAAATACCGTTATTAAAGGGAAGAAGTGTATTAAGATTACCGAAAACACTATTAAACTTTAAAATTAAGATCTTAGCAAAAGAAATAAATGTACAATGGTAAACTTTGAAGCAATTATTATTGGTCGAAGATATAGCAGGCCGACATTAGCAAAGCTTTGGGGTTATAGATCTTTTAATGCAATAAGCAGAGGAGCTTTTTCCTACGCAAGGCATGAATATTTTGATTTTCATTATTAATAATTCAAAGCTGTATACTTCCATTTTAAATTCAATGAAATGGTCAAAAAACAGCTACAAAACAGGAAAAATGTATTGTAAGATATTTAGTTAATTTTATAACGTGCAGATAAGGCAGTATGAATGCTGCTATCTGCAATTATCCCAGAATCGATGGTGAGAAACTGATATGCCGGAAGATCGTTCTTTTCCAGAATTCAGATGTTTAATTCCATATAACCGCTTTACTATAAACCTGTCTTTAAACGATAGCAAACCGATTTCACGATTTGTTGAAGCTACGATACGGGGCGGATTCGGAATAACACTGAGAAAGCTTGTTTGTCCATCCGTAGAAAAAAATTGTGCAGAATGTATTCTTCGGCACAGTTGTATTTACTGTTATCTCTTTGAAACTACTCCACAGAGTAATTCTCCACGATTGAAAAATTATAAAGCTTTACCAAGACCTTTTACGCTTTGGTGTGAACAGAATGAAAACACCATAAATATTGAACTTGTACTTATAGGAAATGCAATAAAAACATTGCCTTATTTTATCTATACCCTGAGAAAACTCGGTTCACAGGGATTAGGAAAAGAGCGTATAAGGTATGAACTGAAAACTGTCCGGGCTGGTGAAAAAGTCGTTTACGATAATTCTTCC
This sequence comes from Fibrobacter sp., assembly GCA_012728995.1. GTDB lineage: Bacteria > Fibrobacterota > Chitinivibrionia > Chitinivibrionales > Chitinispirillaceae > JAAYEB01. Next base: position 1,625 of record JAAYEB010000064.1, read on the forward strand.
GATGAAATAGATATGCAATTTGCGAAAGATAAACTTGATATCAAACAGGGAAAAGCTCAAACAGGAAGATGCGTACTCAATTTTTATTCACCGATGATTTTACGAAAAAACGGCCGCATAGTGGATGGATATGATTCCCATGCATTTTTTTCAACATTAATGCGAAGAATTACTTCACTTTTTGTTATCCATTGCGACGGAGAAAACTTTGACGACCTGAAACCGCTTTTAAAATTATGGGAAGAGAAAATCAAAGCACAAACTTCATTGAAACGGGTACACAAATCCCGTTTCAGTACACGACAGAACAGAAGAATAAAATATGATGGATTTACAGGTGAAGTAATTCTCGAAGGAGACCTGGGAACATTCATGCCGTTTCTAAACGCTGGTGAAATACTGTCTGTAGGTAAAAATACCGCTTTCGGGTATGGGAAATATAAAATAAAAGAGATTGAAATGAGATAAAACAGAATAAAAAAGGGGGCAGTTATGAGCAGGGTTCTTATAAGTACTTTAGGTGTAACTGATTACGTGGAATGTAACTACTGTTTTAATGAAGTAAACGGGTCGAAGGAAATTTTTAATAGTATAAGATTCATCCAGGAAGCTGTATTTAAGCATTTCTGTAAAAACTGGTCGACTGATAACGGTGATCGTCTTTATATATTGTGTACTGACGAGGCAAAAAGGAAAAACTGGGTTGATAACGGTCATAAGAGTGAATGTGAAGGTTTAAGAACCCGGCTGCAAAAAGCTTTCATGGAAAATGAGTACCGAGGGTTGGGCTACGATGCAGAAAAATGTTTTGTCGAAATTCAGGAGGGTAACAGCGAAGAAAAAATATGGAGCATATTCGAAACTATTTACAGTCTTATCAGGGATGATGATGAGATCTATTTCGATATTACACATGGTTTCCGATCGTTACCGATGCTCGTTCTTGTGGTTCTACAGTATGCACGTGAACTGAAAAAAAATATCTCAATCAAAGCTATTAGTTATGGTGCTATTGAAGCTCTTGGTTCTGTAACAAAAGTAAAAGAGATGCCGATACAGGATCGCAATGCACCCGTTTTTGATCTTACAAACTTTGTTCGTCTCATGGACTGGACTGACGCTGCAGGGGATTTTGTCGATTACGGGCAAACAACAAAAATCGGCAGGATGCTCATGGACGAAATAAAACCGATATTAAAAAAAACCAGGGGACAGGATATTGAGGCACTATCGAGCAGAAAGGTATCTGAAGCAATACGTGATATAGCCGAAAATATCAGGAAAAACGATTTATATCAAATTTACAGGTTCAGTGATTTGAACAAAAGACTTGAAGAGTACAGCAGCCAGACTGCAAAATACGCAAAACCGTTCAAACCAGTTGTTGATAAGATTAAAAATAAAATCGCAGGATTCGATGAAAACAGTCTGGGCAATGTTTTTCATGCCGTACGATGGTGTGTAAATCATGGAATGTACCAGAATGCTTACTCGATTCTTCTTGAAGGGTGTATATCAATAGCTCTTGATGCAGTTGGCGAACAGTGGAAACCAGATGGAGTAAACAGAAAATTAATAAAGAAAATGCGTAAAATACCAACTGCTGTTGCAGGAAAAAGGATTGGCTCTATAAAAAAAATAGAGGGTGATGCTTCTGAATTCCCGGAAATATGCGAAAAAATTGATAACATTTTGACCGATGAAACTGCGCTTGTTTTTTGTAATCTTAATGATTATAGAAACAGCTATATGCATTGTGGTACAGGTAACAGAATACCATCTAATCTGTTAAAAGAAATATACGGGTTTGTCGACAAAATGGAAAAATGGTTTAATGATCTGGAAGAAAACCGTGTTGAAAAAGAATCCATAATTAATTGATATAAATGTTTTTAGAGGAGATATTAATGAAATTACAGATAATTTTCAGGATGGAGGGAATATGAACCATCTTTCGGACAGAACGTTTTGCATCGCTCTCGCAGCATTGCTTCATGATATCGGAAAGCCGCTTCAGCGCGCAAATAATAACGATAAACAGAAGCTTTGCAAAGATGCAATTCAGATGGAAAATCTGGTTAAATATGATCATCCATTGTGGACTGTACAGTTTTTATTCAGAAACAGGGAGACTTTTGAAAAACTGTCGAGTGTACGAAACTACGGATTTGAGAAGTTCCAAAAATTGGCCTCAAAACATCATAAACCGGATTCGGATGCAAACGATGAGTTAATAATACAAAAGGCGGATTGTGCTTCTGCAGGTACCGACAGATATAATGATAAAAAGGAAGATAAAATTCAGTCCGGCAGGAATAATTATTTAAAGAGACCGCTTGATTCGATTTTCTCTATGATAAATCTGAAGGCTGAGAAAAATCAGGAGACAATCAAAAGATATGACCTTGGAGAGTTATCTGGTAACAATGTCATGCCTGTGTTATCTTGTGAACTATCTTCAGAAAAATATTTAAAATTTTTGGAGAAATTTGAGACTGATTTTAAAAACATTCCTGTTAAAAACCAGGAAGTTTTTCTGGATACGCTAGTATCTCTTGTAGAAAAATATTTCTGGTGTGTCCCGTCATCAACAATTGACAAGCACGCTGATATACCGCTTTGTGACCATCTGATTACTACATCAGCAATTGCGTCTGCCGCATCTGTTGCTTGTGAAGAAACCGGGTGCAGTTACAAAGACGTAAAATTTCTTTATGTGACAGGTGATTTTTCCGGTATCCAGAGATTTATTTTTTCTTTGACAGGAGAATCAAACAGGGCCGTTGCGAAACTTCTTCGGGGACGCTCTTTCATGGTCAACCTTTACACCATACTTGCGGCACGTATGATAACTGATTCATGTAAACTGCCTGCCCTTAATGCTATTACTGCTGCAGGAGGAAAGTTTCAGGTCCTTGTTCCCGATACGCCGCGCTGCAGGGAGGCTTTGTCAAAAACAAAATTTAAAATTGAAAAATGGGCTTTCAACAAGTTTTACGGTGAACTTAAAATTTTGATTGATAACGGCATAAGTCTCGAGTGGGATGATTTCAAACTCGAAAGATTTCAAAATGTAATGAAAAAAGCAGCCGATTCACTTAACCGTGAAAAATTGAGACCGTTTTGCTCTTTTCTGAAAGATGAAAGCGCATGGATTGATAACAAAAGATACAGTAATTTTCAGATTAATCGTATATGTCCTGTTTGCGGTAAGGAACCTGGTAATTCCCAAAATAACGAAACAGATGAGTGTGGTAATAATTGTAAAACATTTATCCGTATCGGTACAGATCTGAATAAGTCAGGTTTTGTTACAGTAAAAGGCGGGGACAAAACCGGTATTTTTAATGAGTATTATATACAAATAGAGGAAAAGCCTGATTACAGAGAGTACAGCTTCTGTTACAGGATAAATAACTACAGTGGTGAAAATGTAAATGAGCAAGGTTTATGGCCTGTTCTTCATTACGCATGCTATGTTCCTGATGCGGAGCGCAGGGAAAATGAAAAAGAAGATGATGACGGAAAAACAAGAGAGAAGAGGATATGTAAAACATTTGAAAATATTGCAAAAGAAGGAGAAGGGCTGGGTGCTTTGGCTGTACTTAAGGCTGATATAGATAACATGGGATGGATACTTAACAGTGGATTCAGAAATGAAAATGATAAATCCCTGATGAGTATTTCGAGGATGGTATCATTTTCCCGTATGGTTAACTGGTTTTTTGCCGGATATATGCCATGGTTAATAAACAGTGAGAGTCGATACAAAAATATTTACACTCTTTTTGCGGGCGGTGATGATTTGTGTCTTATCGGAAGATGGGATACAATGATTGACTTTACATGTAAATTCCATGAGGAGTTTAAAAGGTATACGGGTGAAAACCTTACTCTGTCGGCATCATTGGAGCTTTTCAAACCTGGATACCCGGTTTCACGTGCTGTTGATGATGCAGAAGAAGCTTTGAAAAAATCCAAAAATAATGGTAAAAACTGTATTACTCTTCTTGGATATACATTAAACTGGGAAGAAGAATTAGAATCACAGTTGGAATTTGCAGAAAACTGGAAAAAATTTATTGATATAAAAGAAAATAAAGATAAAAAGAATGCTAATAAACATTCAATGCTTTACAGATTCTTGAATTATCACAAGGAATGGGTTTTATCAAAAAAGAAAGGAGATATGCTTGGTTCAATGAAACACCGTTTTCGTTTTATATACGATATAAATCGCAATCTTTCTCCTTCAAATGATCATGAAAAAGATTGGAGAATTGAGGAGCCTTTCAGAAATCTTTTAATTACAAAGACGCCAGATATGGAAGAAAAACCGGTTTTCAAGTATTTGCCTGTAGGAATTACTATAGCAGCATATTCCAAACGAAGTAAAGATATCAATTATAAGGAGGATTTATGAATGATTTAAAAAGAAATAGTATTTATGATCGTAAAAGGAACAATGTTCATAAAAGCAGCGAAATTAAAATAGAAGTTCCTGATTTTACATCATCTGAATTATTAGGAGAGGAGGCAGCAAAGCTCGCGAAAGAAATTTCAAAAAATGGATTGACAAAAAGTCAAATAAGGAATTTTTATGGAGAAGTAAAACGTATTGAATCGCTATTAAAAAGTAGTAATGAAAATTGGAGCGTTTTGTATAACAGGATAAAATTGATAAAAGCAAAAGCAGTATATAACAAATACAGAGATAAAAAAACTGAAAATTCATTTGGTCCTTTTGCTAACTTTTTATGTAAATCTATAGATAAAATACATAATGATGAAAAAGGTAAGGAAAATTTTATGGTATTTTGTCAACTTTTTGAAGCTGTCGTAGGTTATGCAAGCGAACATGTTAAAAATAGATAGTGAGGTAATGATGAAATTTTTAGGCAATATCAAAATTAATTCAAAAATTGAAGTAATAAATGGACTGCACATTGGAGCCGGGAATGAAACACTTGAAATTGGAGGACTTGATAATCCGGTAATCAGAAACCCTAAAACAAGGGAACCATATATCCCTGGATCATCATTAAAAGGAAAAATGAGATTTCTTACTGAATGGGCAAAAGGTGAATTGAATGAAGATGATATTACAAAAGTTCATTCATGTAAGAGAGCAGATTGTTCTGTATGCAGAATATTTGGAACATTAGATAAAGTAAATGATAATAATAAACAGCGGGGGATTACAAGGTTAATAGTAAGGGATGCTACACTGGATGGAAAATTCAGACCTGAAGAAATGCTTGAAATAAAATATAGTACTGCAATAGATCGTTCAACTGGAGCTGCATTGGGAAAATCTCTGCGTAATATCGAACGGGTTGTCCCTGGTGTAATGTTCAGTTCAGAATTTATTTACAGAGTCTTTGATCTTGATGATAATGGTGAAATTGACATGAAAAATTTCAGAACTGTTGTTGAAGCCATGAAATTGTTGGAAAATGATACACTTGGAGGTTCTGGTTCACGGGGTTGCGGTAAAATAGCATTCAGATATATAAAAGTTGATGGTGAACTGTATTCGGGTGAATATAAATCTGTTGATGAACTTTTGAGTGCAATAGATTCAGGAGAAATAAAATGATTTACAAATTTACCATCACACCACAGGGAGCTGTTGGAACGCCTTTCCGTTCCGATACTCTTTTCGGACACGCTTGCTGGACTATGAGAATGTATGAAAAAAAAGAACGATTCGACAAGTTTATAGAAAATGCTGCTGAACAGAAACCGGAACTTGTCTTTTCGGACGGATTCCCTTCGGGGTTTTTACCCCGTC
>JAAYEB010000479.1 GCA_012728995.1 Fibrobacter sp.
ATCCCAAAACAGTTCCACCGTTATTTAAAGAAAAGTGTACTGGCTGGGCAGAAGGCGGATACATGATTTCCCGTGATAAAAATGGCCAATTGAATCTATGCCACAAACCGGTAGATGAATCACAGTTAATTCTTAATATTGAGAAAGATTAACTTTTGTCCATGGATACAGTTTCCTGAAATATTGAGCAGGATCATAATAAAGCCATTTGCTTCCGTTATTTTCTGTAAGATAATCTTCATCAGGATAACGATATTTTCCTGATGCAACCTGAAGGTTGCAGTCCCTCAGATCAAAAACTCCAGTCAGGCTGAACCCTTCCATAAAATTGACCTCATAACGATTAAGCTGTTTCTGTTTTGCAACAGGAAAGTTTGTTTTGGTTATTGTCAAACATAGGTGCAAACAGGGAAAGTGATATTATCAAAGAATATTAATAATCTGGTTCGCCGAGCGGACACGTCCCCCGCGATAGCGTATTGCAGCTCTGAAACTTCTGTTTGGGGGCGTGTGGTAAACTGTGAATTGCCACTATTCAAGAGATTTATTAACTGTCTTTTGTCTATTGTTTATTTTATAGGAAATGTCCGTCTGTTAGATAGAATAAACGAATGCAGTATTTTAAGCTATTATAGTCATATATTATTTTGAATATAAATTCGTTAATGATTCTATTTGGAAAAGGAAAATATAATGAAAACCATATCGATTTTTCTGCTTTCAGTCTGTTTCCTTGCAGGATGCCAAAGTGAATTTAAACAGCAGCTCAAAGCAGTTGAGGAGATTTTAATTGCAAATAATCTTGATCCTGCTAGAGCAAGACCTATTTCTCGAACCATTGATAAAAAAAATGTTTTTTCCATAGGACTAGAAAATGACAGCTTACGTATCATTCCGGATGCAATAGGCAGATTAACCAATATCAGGTATTTAAACTTGAATTTTAATGAAATCGAACATATTTCAGAAGAGATCGGGAACTGTACTGCACTTGTAATGATCGAACTTGTAGGAAACAAACTCAAACGTCTTCCGGAATCACTTGGTAATCTTCGAAATCTTGAGACACTTGAACTCAGGGCAAACCAACTGGAATATCTACCGAAATCTATCGGGAAACTTCAAAAACTCAAAAAACTTACACTTCAGCGTAACCGCCTCAAAGAACTTCCGGAGAGTTTTGGAGATCTGAGAATCGGTACAGTCTGGTTGAATGAAAATGAGCTTGAAACTTTGCCGGAATCTTTTTCCAATTTAAGGGTATATGATGTTCATCTGTATTATAACAACATTAAAGTTTTTCCATTTGAAGCACTTGTTCCAAGAAACAAATTGACATATTTCAGGGTTGGTCTAAAAAATAACCCTTTGGACTTGAATACCATACCACCTATTGTAAGACAATACTGCTCTTCATGGGAAGTTGGTGCTGTAAGTTTTGGCAGAGATAAAGACAGCATATTACATATCTGTAATCACAAATTGGACAGGACCGCTTTCTGAGCCAAATTTTAAATTTAATATTGAGAAAGACTAACCTTAGTCAATGGATAATACTGCCTGAAATATTGAGCAGGATCATAATAAAGCCATTTGCTTCCGTTATTTTCTGTAAGATAATCTTCATCCGGATAACGATATTTTCCTGATGCAACCTGAAGGTTGCAGTCCCTCAGATCAAATATTCCAGTCTGACTGAACCCTTCTATAAAATTTACCTCATAACGATTAAGCTGTTTCTGTTTTGCGACAATTAATCCTACTTCATCGATTGAGTAACCACGATTTAAAAGCATTGCCCCACCTGCAATGGGATCTATATTTACATACCGGATTTTCAATCTGTCCTGAAGAGCATTCAAACCATCAAGTATATGCTTGCCTACACTGTACTGTTCACCGCTCAGCTTAACGCTTACAAATTCCCGGTCTGAAGCCAGGTAGTATTTTTTATCGCTCATAAGTTCAATATGTTTTGACCGCAGTAATGTGCTGTTTGAAAGCTCTTTGTTTATATTGGCAATCAAGCTCTCAACACCCGTTTTCAGAGATTCACGAAGCTGAATATAACTGCTTATGGCAAGATTTGTTCCTTCAAGAGCAAGTGAAACAAGTACACCTCCCGGAATTAACGATGCAGCAGTACTTGCAGCACCAAGCCCGAACTGTACCCATCTTAGAGATGCTTGAACTGTATCACCAGTTCTTGCTGTACCCATGCTCTTTTCGTAAGCTTTATACAGATCATAAACAGAAAACGCTAACCCTGCAGTTCCCAGTTTTTTGGCTGCCGAGTCTGCAAAACCGGCTACTTTAGAACGAACCGATCCGTTGTTTGTCAAACGATCAATACTGACTTCAAGAAACTCCTGTGCCTGGAGAACTGCATCTGTTGACCTGAGCATTGAATTGGTAAAACCTGTTGCAACTGATCCAAATGAATGAAGTGATGATGCAAACCCTATCCAGTCATCAAACGAAACTTTCTGATTATTGTTTCGCGCGGATTGCAGTTTATTTGCAAAATCCACCATGGAGTAAATGGCCATTCCTGCTGTAACTGCATTTGCTGTAAGAGAAAGCTGCGGCACAGCGGTAATTGATTCAAGATGTTTTTTCGAACGGATATTTATATCTTTGGCAATATCCGCATATCTTTTGCGCTCTTTTGAAAGAAAGCTCAAACCAGCTTTTGCATCATTTATAACCTGTGAAGAAACTTTGCCGCTTCTGAGTTTTAATCCCGCCGCGATTTTGAAGTATGTAAAAGAAGCCTTGATTCCTTTGTTTCGACAATGATAACGTATCATTTTTGTTCTGAATTCAGTTCCGGCTTTAAGAATCGTTTCCACACAGTTATCCATACCGGCAATTCCTTTTTTCAGCACAATATCTGAAAAAATAAACGCAAGTAAATCACCGCCATCTTCATATCTTTGCGGCAAATAAGTTTCCTTGTCAAATATTGCAGCGGTAGATTCAGATACCAGGCCCAGTGTTTTCATCTCATCAAGAACCGCCTTATGAATAGTTCCCGTACGATCGGCAACCTGAAAGGCTGCTTGAAGATGCAATTCGAAACGGGATAAAATATTCTCGAAAATCGCATCACCAACTGTTCTTAACTCCTCGGAACTGTGTTGTATCGGATAAGGAGCGCGAATACTTAGAAGCGTCTGAAAAGACCTGGCCAGAATATCAAAAAACAAAGGTGCCTTTTCAGCAGGAAACAGATAAGGATACGTTGCGGATGTTCCTGATGTTACATGGGTTGCCCATTGGGCAAGTACCATACGCAATGAGTTTGATTTAATATGCTGCTCAAACTCACTGATCAGCGCATAAAACCCCTCCTTTTCACGATTGAAAATTGGATTCTGATCATTAAAAGCTGCAAGCATGAGGTCGTTTTCGAATAATTTTGCCCGGTTAAATGCATCATCAATAAGACGGGCTTCCTGTTCACTGAAAATTTCCTTTTCCCTGTATTCTACTGAGCTGTAATATGGACCGGTTCCGGATCTTGTAAGGACCTGCCGTTTTCTGTACCCCGGGTACCTTCTCATTATGTCCACAAGTTCCGCAATGGATCGAACCTGGTTTGCAGCTCTTGCAAACGGTTTTGCGGCTTCAATAAGAACAGACCAGGTCATGTCGAGAAGAGCAAGGTTTTCGGCCATAAGTGCTGTATGCTCCTCAAGTGTTACTGGAAGTTCCACCGACAAAACAGGTGTGCGGTCTTTAACACCGTTATCAGACTGGTCTACATGAAACCAGTCTGATGAAAGTTTTACTTTTCTGTCTATACCAAGCAATTCTATCAGTCTTCCAAAGCCAAGAGGCCCTCTGGCCTGTGGGGGAATGGCAATAACCGTCCCTGGCTTGAATCTCTTTTTCATTTCATCCCAGGCGCATCTGTTATTCTTGTAACCGGCAAGATTAAAAGTTGGTGCAAGATTGAATTTGGAACAGATATCCTGTACAGTATCTTCATGTTCAACAATGTAACTGTTATCAATAAGCAGTTGAGGCGGTTGATCGATAGTTATTTTTCCTCCTGTGTTTACTCCTGCTGAACGACCGACAACATGCGGAGGAAAAAACATCATAAAATATTGTGTGCCTTTTACAAAAGGATATTTGTATTTGTCATTGACTACAAAAGGATCACGGTAAAGAAACTCGTTGTTTTCATAAGGGCGCATGAAAAGGGATGTATTATTGAATTTCACTTCGGTTGCATTACTGCTTTTAGCTTCCATGCCCACTAAAGGTTCACTCAGGTGTTTCTGCAGTGCGATTACATCTTCCGCATCACCATAAAGCGACCAGGGACGTTCGGTAAACTTCTGCTGTGCAGGATCATATTTGAAAATTGAGGTGTTTTCTTTCCTGAAATCGATTGCTTGAAGAAACGGCTCCAGTTCAAACAGCAACCCGTAATCATCTGTCATGAACAAACCAACACTTTGCCACGAATCTGATCCTTTCGGCTTTTTCCAGAGATAAATAAAACGTCTTTTGCATACCGCTGCGGGGCCGTCAAAGTATTGGGCCTTTATTTGAAGATAAACTTTTTCGACAAGTCTTACTGTTCTTGCCGTAAATCCCGGAATTGATCCAAGTGAGTATGTAAATTTTTGATTTTCCATTTTGATTTTTCCCTGTTTTAAATCGTAATCAGGAATCGAAAAAAAGTTCTCCAAAAGAGATACTGATATCATCTGTTTGAGGTACCAGACAATGTGCATCTTTCCAGTCTGAAACTGTTTTTTTG
>JAAYEB010000480.1 GCA_012728995.1 Fibrobacter sp.
ATGAACGGGAAGGATATGTTCCTAATGTTGTTTATACTTGCGGCGCATTGATACACAAAGAAAATCTTATCGTTCCGTATGCAATGTCGGATTACGCTACGGGAATTGCCACTATAGAACTGAAAGCCTTGCTTGAATTATTAAAATCCGGTTAATCGCAAACATCCCGGTGAATCACTGTATAATGCCGTGTTTGAATAACGATTTTGCCATTTTTTATTATAAATGTATCCGCTCCATCATCTACATAAGTTTTATCGGAATCCGCCTGCCATTCCAGAAAAGCTACTTCACCATACCAACTTTTCGTTGTATATAAAAAACTCGCCTCCGGTATCTGGGATTCACGAAGTGCAACTGCTTTTTTTATACCCTCTTTTCCATAAAAAGTTCCATAACTGGATATAAGCACACAATCTCTGGAATAATTCTTTTCAATATCAACATCAAAATTCCAGTCTACAACCAGTAATATATGACTTTCAAACACATCTTTTGTACTGCGCATTGAACTCCTCCATTAAAGCAACTGTTTTATTTTTCAGTACTCGATCGTATCAAGGAAATCTGTACCCATTATGGTCGGTTTTCTTAAGCCGGAAACGATGAACTGTTTCTGTTTACAACTTCAGATGCTGACTGTTATTGGAATTTCCAGATAAAAATGCTCTATTTCTCAATGGAAAAACGCTTTTTTGGGGTCAGATTTTTCAACATTTTTCTTGTACTCCTGTATCCCAAAAAAAAATCTCCTGTTGTTTTAATTGATAACTTTTCCGTAAAAGCAAATTCCAAGCCAATTACAAAGCAAAATGCTTTCATTCAGTTTTGATGCTGTTAAAACAGTGCAATATTTAATGGATTGCTCTTTGCGTTATTGTTTGAATAGAAAAAGCCTGAAAGGATTTTTGTATGTTGTGGAAAGGAAATCAGCTTCTTCAATTTACATTTGCTGCGAAAAATGGATATATTGGCCGGTGTGCAGATATCTACTTTGATGAAAGTGACTGGACAGTCCGGTACTTTGTTTCAGAAATGGCAGGTGCTCAGGAAAACACACGAGTACTGCTCTCACCAGATTCTTTTTGTAAAATTGATCAAAAGAAAAAGAGCATCTGGATCCTTGAAGATCTGGAAACAATAAGTAACAGTCCTGAATTTGATCAGGATCTCCCAATCACCCGTCAATATGAAATAGCTCTCCGACGGTATTACGAATGGCCATTATACTGGGAAAACACCTCTTTTATGGATGTTCCTCCGATTAGCGGATATAAAGAACCGGATCTACCTCTTGATGAGCTTGGAAGACCAATAATGGATGGAACTGATATGCCGGTATCTGATGAAATAGTATCAGATACTTCAGAAGCTCAAACACCACAGGAACCGGAAGATGATGAGATAATGGAGGCAGAATTTGGTGAAACTGAACAAACCATAAACTATAATCCGGAACTAAGAAGTTTATTAAGTATTGAAGGTTACCGTATCCAGACAACAGATGAAGACAGTTCAACAGTTGAAGATCTTATAATAGACGAAACAGACTGGCATACTTCTTATCTTCTGGTCAATCTTCACGAAAAATATGAAAACCGACGCGTGCTTCTGACACTGCATTGGGTAAGAGATATAAACATGAGTAATTCAATAATCTTCTGTGATCTCTCTCAGCAGCAACTTAAGAGTGCTCCGGCATTTAATCCTGATCAGCAGATTGATATCGAATATGAAAAAAAAGTTTATGAATATTATGATTCTTTATAGAAACTCATGTGATATTCTGTATGAATATTTTGCCATTCTTCTGAAAGCTGGTTTGGAATTTGCAATTTTCAAAAAAAGATCCATAACTTGAATTTTTAAGATACAGGTATGATGAATGAAAAAGATACAATTAGCAAGCGGTTTTTCAATCCCACAGATCGGTTTAGGTACCTGGCTTCTGACAGGCAGAGAGTGCTTCGAAGCTGTAAGTACGGCACTTGATTTTGGATATACCCTTATCGATACTGCTGTTTCTTACGATAACGAACAGGATATTGGTAAAGCAATTGAAGAATCCGGTATCAACCGGTCTGATCTCTTTTTGACAACCAAAGTATGGTATCAGAAACTGCGGACCAAAGATGTCATAGACCAATGCAACCGCTCTCTGGATTATTTACGAACCGATTATATTGATCTTCTCCTTATACACTGGCCCAATAAATATATACCAATGCGTGAAACTTTTGAGGGATTTGAACAGCTTGTTGAAGAGCGCAAGGTAAGAAGTGCCGGGATCAGCAATTTCACAATCAGACATATTCAGGAGGCAAAAAAATCAACTGTCCTGAAATTATCTGTTAACCAGGTCGAATTTCATCCTTTCCTTTATCAGAAAGAACTATTGCAATATTGTAATGGAAATTCAATTTCTGTTATGGCATATTCGCCTCTTGGACGTGGTAAAGTTTTTCACAGTGAATTACTTAAAGAAATTGCCGAAGACAAAGGTGCAGAAGTAAGCCAGATCGTACTTGCCTGGTTATTGAGAAAAAACATAATAGTCATTCCCAAAGCATCATCGGATGAACATTTAAAAGCTAATCTTGATTCAATGGAAATCGAACTGTCCGATCATGAATCTTCACTTATCGACTCGATTTCTGAAAATGAACGCATTATTAAACCATCATGGGCAGAATTTGAAGATTAACAGTCTGAATATCCGGTAATTTTTTAATTCAGATGATTACTGACAAACTATCCTGTATTAATAATTGAAGAGATTTATAGCTGAGGAATCGTCTCAATTCATACTGCACTTTAAATTATCAAAATTCTCTTAACGCATGTTTTTTAAAAATACCGCTCTCGATAAAAATAAACAACTTTTTTGGATAAGAACTCCGTTTCAGATCGTTTGCAAACCATTCAGGACAACAGTAATAAGATCTTCTAACCAAAAAAGTATTGTGCAAATAATACCATCCGATATATCTTAGTAAAAACAGATCTTTAATTTCATTTAAACGGTTTAATTTTATGCAAAAACTTAGAATAACCCTACAAATCATCTTCTTCTCTCTTTTTCTGATTTTGTTTTTTTTCATTAATAAATACCCGTATGCGTACACGTTTAAAAGTGAAATGTTTCTTCAACTGAACCCGCTTGCAGCAATCGCTACAATGATCGCTTCAAGAAATTTAATCTTTCCATTTGCTCTTTTTTCACTGTTTATCTTATTAGGAACAATTTTTTTGGGCAGATTTTTTTGCGGTTTTTTTTGTCCCCTCGGTGCAATGATCGATTTTTTCGACAGGTTCTTCTTTGGTAAAATACGTTTAAAATATCGGCCACCCCGTTTTTTACAACGGGTAAAATATGCTTTCCTCTTTATAATTCTTATACTTTCAATCTTTGGTGTTCTTTTTCCACTTTTTATGGATCCGATTTCAATTTCTACCCGCTTTTTGACTTTTCTGGTCTACCCGATTTTTAATATTGTTGGGATAGATCTGTTGAATTTTGTAAGTCTTTTCTCAACCTCTTACAGCAATCTGCTATATAGCCGCATTCCGTTACATATTCCGCTCTATTATGGGATTGTCTTTACTTTTCTTATGATGGTTTTTGTATTTGGTACAAGCTTGCTGGATAAAAGATTCTGGTGCCAGTATATATGTCCAACAGGTGCATTTTTGGGATTTTTAAGCAGATTCTCTTTCTTCAGAAGACAAGCAAACAAAACCTATTGCAATGATTGTAAAAGATGTGTAAAATCGTGTCCTGTCAGGGCTATAGATGAAAATGATTTAAGCAAAACAAGAGTGTCTGAGTGTATTGAATGTGGAATTTGTGTACAGCTTAAAACCAGTTGCAGTAAATTCAGTTTTTCTGTACCTTCAAATAAAACTGTGACTCCGCCAGATCTCGAAAAACGTCATCTTTTGACAGGAATAGCCGGTGGTTTATTTCTCCTTCCTGTTTTCAGGGCTACTGCAATTGGAAGAAAAGATGACCATGGTAAACTGATTCGTCCTCCAGGTGCTATACCGGAAAATGTGTTTCTTTCCCGCTGTATTACCTGTGGTGAGTGTATGAAAGTATGCCCTACTAACGCCCTCCAGCCCTGTATGTTCACTGATGGCTTTTCAAGATTATATACACCTAAACTGGTTCCAAGGGTCGGAGGATGTGAAGAAAAGTGCAGTCTTTGCGGCAATGTATGTCCAACAAATGCGATTCGGAAACTGCCATTGGAAGAAAAACGGTTCGCAAAAATTGGTACTGCTGTAGTTGATCGTCACCGCTGCCTCGCATGGGAACAGAATAAGGAGTGTCTGGTTTGTGATGAAGTATGTCCTTATAATGCAATTGAAGCACGAATAATTGAAACTGTCAGAGGGTATTTCAAGGTTCCTGTGGTAAATCAGGATCTGTGTCTTGGATGTGGAATGTGTGAACACAGTTGTCCGATATTCGATAAAGCAGCTATTGTCGTTTACAAATTTGGTGAAAACAGACGTTCTTCCGGTGTGTATGCTACTGAGAGACAAAAAGTAGCAATTCTTGAACAACGCCGGGTCTCTGACAGCAAATATCTGGGTAAAAGTTTCCATTCTGATGGCGAAACGAAACATGATGGAATGGTTCCAGAAAAACATGAAGGTTTTATCAGCCTTGATGAAGACAATAAAAGTATACCTGAGGGATTTATGGAATAGCCCTTTTTTGATTTATATCAGATTATTCCAAATTTTGTAGTTTATCCGTCAAAAACAGTACTGTTTATAAATATCATGCTGTTTATCGCTGATTAATCGATTCTTCAGGCAGGAATTTTTTGAACCTTTTTAATTGTTGAATAACAAATGTCTCGGGAGGGGAAATGGCTATTACCAGGCGTAAATTTATCAGTGTTGCCGCAGGAAGTGCATTTTGTGCTGCAGGAGGTGTTTTAGCCCAACAGAAAAGCAATGGTTCCAAAAGCGAAGTCTTTGTTGCAAAAGGTAAAGCAGAGAAAAAGATCCCCGAGATAATTGAAAAAATGGGCGGAATGTCCAGGTTTGTTAAACCTGGGGCACGGGTATTAATAAAACCAAACATGAGTTTTCCCAATCCCCCAGAGTGGGGTACAGGAACCAGCCCGGAGGTAGTTTATACACTCGCCAAATCATGTCTGGATTCCGGTGCCAAAAGAGTAATAATATGTGACAATACTATTCGTGATCCAGAACTATGTAAAGAGAAAACCGGTATAGTATCTGCCGTTTCAGGGCTTAAAGGTGCGGTAGTGTTTATTCCGAAACAGGACAGTATGTTTGTACATAAAAGTGATGAGCGGGCAAAAGAACTTACTGAAGTTGATATAGTTAAAGAGGTTTATAACTGTGATTGCCTTATTTCGGTTCCTGTTGCCAAATCACACAGTGCAGGTGGGGTTTCCCTGAACCTGAAAGGATTCATGGGACTTGTAAAAGACAGAGGCGCATATCACAGAGAAATGGACATGCACACTGCAATAGCAGAACAGCTTTATTATATAAAGCCACATCTTTGTATAGTTGATGCGACACGGGCACTTCTTGATAACGGGCCTGCCGGTCCGGGTAAAGTAGCCGAACTAAACACTTTTGTGGCTGGAATCGACCCGGTTGCAGTAGACAGTTATTCTGTAACACTTGCATCCTGGTACGGAAAAACCTTTGAAGGCAGGCAGGTCAAACATCTCAAGATAGCTTCAGATCTGGGTTTCGGTAATGTAGAATCTTCAATGATTACAGAAACTGTAATTTGATGCGATTTTTACCAGTAATTTTAGTTTCGGGTAAATTTGATTGATTGCAGTCTGGAGTATTTCAGGAACAATATAAAGAGAATTCATGCAATGTTAATTATTCAGTACTCTACTGACCTGAGATCTTCTTTTTTTAAATTCATTCAGAAAAGACAAGAGTATGAAAATCAGATTCATTTCAGTGTTGCTGGTTCTGATCTTTTCCAGTACTCTGGTTTCAGCACAGGAACCCCTTAAATGGCGTATTTTTACCAGTAACAACAAGAATGTCTGGTTTACATCTTCGAATAACATCTTTTTCTTCTCACCATCTTCATTTGCCATACGTCCGGTAAGTATTGATCCTGTCAGAAAAGTAAAATCCATAAGTGATGCAGTTGAATATGATAATTTTCTCTTCATTTCAACAGATACAGGTTTGTACAAACTGGACATGAACAATGCAGCCAGTGAGAGGATCTCTTTTCCTGACGAAGAGATTATTACAGGCAAAATTGCGGTTGATATGGATTATCTCTGGCTTTTAACAGACAATACTCTTCACTGTTTCGACAGACTCGCCGATGAATGGCAGACATACGATATTCCTTCAGACAAACAGCCTTTTATTGGAATATACAGTGATGGTGATGAACTGTTCTGTATCAGCAAAACAAAACTTAACCGGTTTACAATTTCAACAGAAAAATGGACTTCAACAGAACTTAATGCGGAGTTTCTGGAGTCTTCGTACTTCTATTCAAGTAATACATCTCTTAATTTGATTGATCGAAATTTTATACGAAGATACATTCCTGCTTCATTTTCATGGGAAACAACAGAAGTTCAAAATCCGATTACAGATTTTTTTGATGAAGATACAGTGGTCTATTATACTGACGGGTCCAGTTTAATGCGCCTTACAACTGCTAATGGAATCAATCGCGTACTGGACATTCCGCAAACCGGAAATATTCATGCTGTTACAAAAATTGCAGATACTCTTCTTCTGGCTGCCCAAAAGCGTTTGCTAAAATACAATATTAATACCGAAGCGGTAGATTTCATTGATTACGATACAGACCTTGACCCTGATGAGATTGAAAAAATTTACTTTGAAGATAACTTTGTCGTCATTATCTACAGATCTTTTCTGGCAGTATATGATGCACAAAACCGCGTCTGGAAAAAAGACTCAAGAAAAAGCATTCAGCAGAAGACAAAAACTGCAACCTGGGATGATGAAGGGCTTACAGTCCGGTATAAAACCGGTTATCAATCTGTTCTTGCCGGATATGTCGAGGAGAATATTTCTTTAAAACGCAAAGGCTATGATTATGATACACTCACCAGGGGCAGAATCATTAACGACAAAATGGTTTATGATACACTTTACGACAGTGTAAGTGTTTACAGTTATTCAATCCCTTCATTACCACTTATGAATCTCAATCTTCGTACAACAGATCCTCATGATCGCAGCATGGAACTGTTTTTTGACAACACCAGTTTAAATGAAGTACCCAAAAAGGGTATTTATTATAAAGGTAACCGAAATGACCGTATCAACTCGATACAGGCAGGTACAACTACAAACGATCAGCTTTCTTCACAAACCTTACCTTCTACTCAACTTGAAGGGGCAAGCATTGTGCTGGAAAGCAAGGAACGTGTCAAAGGCCGCGACCGCAAGGTTTTACGCGCTGCAGCAGGATCAGGTTACATTACAACCAAAACACAATGGCGTACGCTTAAATATCAAAGCAGTGGCACTTACTATCTTCTAGACAAACGAAAGACAGCAGATTCATCAGACCTGATGGATACAGACACTGCCAGGTCCGGTTCAGATACTACAAGAATCATCCCCGGAACAGTACGTGTATGGGTTGACGGAGAGCTGCTCGATTCGACAAAGTACACGTTCTACAACGATATCGGAAAACTTCAGTTCACAACAGATGCACCTGTTGATCCTGTTGCGATTATAACGGTGCAATACAAGATACAAACCATACCTGATGGCAGAATCAATGATGTCGAGTTCATTCCCGAACACAGTTTCGGCCAGATGCATTTCGGGTCCGTAAATCTTTCACCCAGAGAATGGATTTCTACACGAATCGGTTTTGCAGGATTCAGTACCGATACATTTTTCTCATCTGTTGATATCAGAAAACCCAGTCCTGTTGTCAACATCTTGTCTCCGATAGAACTTCGCGGAAAAAACAGGGATCTTTTTTTTAAATTAACGCCCGATTTTTCCTACAATATGAAAAGCGGCGCAAGAGCCGGGTCTGTTGCGCTACAAAGCCGGTTTGGAGATAAAACAGGCCTTGTAATCAATGGAATGTTTGCAGACTCCAACTTTACATCAACCGATACATTTACCTTCGGTTACGGCGCGATAAAAAATCAATTTGATCTTGATTTAACTCACGACATTACAAAAGATATTCCGGTAAGTTATTACCAGCATTACCGCCATGCAGAACATGGAACCGAAAAACGTTTTTCATCAAAAGCCGGATTACACAAACCAGGCCTGCCTTTTTTTGATGTCTCTGCTTCACGTACAATATTTGACACTCATTCAAAAAATGACACCTCACAATCAGTATTCGACAGCCTGTTCAATACAAAAGACAAGATATACATGCGCCTTTATGAAACATCATCGAGCCTGCTTGAAAATCTGATAAATGTGCGCAGATTCAGTTATGATATATCTCATTCGGAATACAGGACTGAATTTGGAGACAAAAACTGGAAAAACGGCCGAATGAGCACTGCAATTTTAACCGTTAATCCTGTTCATTCTGTTACTATTTCGGGAAATCTACTATACCGCAGCGGTATGGATACAGACAGCATGCCTTCATCCACAATCTATCCGGGCCTCGAATTTCAGACTACTGATTTTCCGAAAGGTATTGATATCAGCGCATTATATTATTTACAGTTCAATAAATACGAGTCGGATAAAACCAGTTCCGACAGCATTACAGGCAGTCTGGGTGTGATAATGAAACCAGGACAGTGGTTTTCTCCATTAAGGTGGTTTTCTCCACGTTTTAACCTTTCACAAAAAACAAATACTACATTTAACACAGTCAGACCTCGACTACATGAGATTATTACAGGCCTGAACGGCAAACACAGTTCCACAACGATTGGTGGTTTCGGATTTAATGTTTTTCCTTCAGATGCGATTCTTTTCCGAAATTTTAATGAATGGACCGTGTCTGACACTATCAGTTATTTCAGTACAGAAAATGACTTCCAGTACTGGCTCGGATCGAGAAATTACTGGCAGATTATCTGGAATTACACAGAACTTAACAATTATCACAGCGGTTATTTATCCTACGACAGAATTATTACACCATGGCTCAGAACTGTACCCAAGTTGAATGCAACTTATTGCACCGATTCTACGGGAAATGTGCTTGAAGCCGGGCCTTCACTAACTGTAAACCTGAATTTCCAGAATGTCAGTTTTCTAAAATCACTTTTTAATTCACATGATTTCAGTATTGTATGGAAAAGTCTTGATGGTGATTTCGGAAAAAAACCAGGAATTGGATATACATTCAATCTTTCTGCTGTCATTCTGCCTAACATACAAATCAACAATTTCGAAACATTTACTTTTACTCATAATAAGCTGTCGGATTTCCAGAGCCGTTTAACAATGATCGTAAACTTCTAGGTTGGAGGTGTTCAATGACTTACCTTTTTAAAACAGCTTCTGTTGTACTTGTTACTTTTCTTCTGTTTACCAACTGCAAACTGGTAAGCGATGACGGGAACGATTCACAGGGCCTCAATTCACTTAAACTTAAAAGCGAAGAGGCAAGCGGATGGGTAGAATCCGCATTATTTGATTTTAATGTAAGTAATTGCACTAAAGACGCCGGTTTGAATGGCGGTGCCCAGAAATATATTGAGAAAGGTCTGGTTGAGGGTTTTAAGCAAACATTCTCAAAATCCTCTTTTAATTTCATTCTGATAGTAATTGATTTTGGTAACAGTTCCAATGCTAATGCGATGTTCAGCAAAATGCACACTGAAGAAGTTTTTGATGAAATCATAATTGACGGTTTTAGTGAAAATGAAGCGATTATTGACAATAGTCCGTTAAGCGGTGTTGATGCATACGCTCATTTTGGAAAATACTACTTTGAATTACACTTTACAGGATACAGCAAGAAAGCAGATGCCAAAAATGCAGCATCAAGTTTTTTGGAACTGTTCAGAAATAAAGTCAGCAATCTGAAATGAGTTTAATATCATAAAAATAATATGCTCTTAAATGAGGGGGCGTTAATATGAAAAAAGCCAAAGATGTAACCAGACGATCATTTTTAAAATCTGCAACTGCCGGTATCACTGGATTATCAATTGCCGGTTCAGGTATTAAATCCACTATTGCCGGAACCAAAAACAGTCTTGCATGGTCTTCGGGGGATCAGGTTAACCCACAAATAAGCAACAATCTTGTGGTCTGCTGTCACGATCCTCAAATGTTTAAAAATGAGCAGGATGCGACAGTGGCCGATACATTCCATGAACAAAATGAAGTTGTTGACACAGAGCGTGTTGAGACAAATATGGATGGAATGGCTGTAAACCTTTCCGGTAAAGATGATCCGGATGAGGCATGGGCTGCCATTTTCAGAAAACCTGAAGAAAAGCAGTGGGATGAGGTAAAAGCAGCTATCAAGGTAAACTGTATCTATACCGGTATCATGTCCCGGATTGCGATTGTCGGAAAAGTTTGTAAGGAACTTATAAAACTCGGCGTACAGCCGTCAAATATTACAATCTATGATGCGTGTGATAATGCATATGGAAGTGGTAAATACAGTCCCTATGTCGGAAACGGTTTACCCGAAAATATAATCGTATCCAATTCTGTTAAAACAGGACCCCATATTCCTGTTGGTTCCAGTACATTAAAATGTACAGATGTACTTGCAGTATCATCCGGAAATTCTGTTGTTTACACCAATGACATACTTGTTAATTGTTCAGTCAACAAGGGTCATGGTTTCACAGACAAGGGCGGTTTTACTCTAAGTTTGAAAAACCACACCGGTACAATGAAATTTTCCTGCCCAAGTTTACAGGAAATGATTGATGAAAACAAATCGGAAGTGATACTCGGGGGTAATCCTGTACGGCAGCAGCTTTGCATTGTCGATTCGTTATGGGCTGCCAGAAAAGGTCCTTTCGATCCTCCATCACATCTTCCGGCACGTATAATTATGGGCACATTCGGACCGGCTGTTGATATCATGGTTGTAAGAAAAATCCGCGAAGAGCTGATGAGAGCTTCACATACTGAAAGTGCAATACAGACAATACTTAGCTCCTTTGGAATTTCTGAAAACGATTTGCAATGGAAAGAGATTGAAGCTTATGATCCGACATCTGTTTCGCGCTCTCGTATTAAAAAATCTAAAAATAATTTCTGTATGATAATCAATGGCAGATCAAAAGCTTCAGAGATATTTTTTCAGGTTCCTTCACAAGTGTCTGATATCGAAATATCCGATCTGTCGGGGAAATTGATTAGATCCATGAACAACATATCATTAAAAGGAAAAATATCCTGGGATGGTTTGTCCCGGACAGGAAAACAGGTTAAAACCGGAGTTTATATAGTACGAGTTAAAGGTAATGGTTTTACTCAATCACAAAGGATCAATGTTCTATAAATCTGTAACAGCAACAATTACCAGAACATAAGGTTTTTTTTTAACCTGAGGACTTTTCTCATTTTATGCTTCCAGTATCAGGATCTGATACAAGTCGTAAATCAATGGACTTGTAAGCGGGTACTGGTTCTGGAATTACTTTCTTGGTAACATTTTGTTCCGGCCTATTTTCTGTGTTTTTCCTGTATATATGTTAAATCAATAAACCTTAATTATATTTATCAACACTAATCACTTATTGAAATCTATATTACAACTGTTTTTGGGAACCAGTTATTCCTGACACAATAAGTGTGCAGCTCTTCAAAAAAATCCACTGTCCTGGTTCAAATAGTTCATATCTTTTACAGGAGGCATCATGTTCAGAAATATAACGGTTTGGGGTTTTATATTGATATTCAACCTGAGCGCATTTTCCGCGCCCAAATATCCTTTTCCACAACAAGTCAAATACAACTATGGAATCATGCCTGAGGGTATCAGTCATAAACATGTACAAGCTGTGTATGATATATGGCTAAACGGATATTATGAAGAAAGTGGAGATCTGGCACGTATAAAGTTTGATGAACCGGAAAACACTGTCAGCGAAGGTATCGGATATGGCATGCTGATTATGGTTTATATGGATAATGATAAAAATAATACACAGCAAAAATTTGACAGACTTTGGAACTATTATAAAAGGTTTAGTAATGGCAACAGCCTGATGCACTGGAAAATAAGTGGTTTTAACGGAGTCAACCAAAGCGGTGCAGCTACTGATGCCGAACTTGATGTAGCGGTTGCACTGATATTGGCTCATAAGCAATGGGATGATTCAAGGTATCTCAATGACGCCAAAGATTTGATAAGCAAAATATACTCGCATGAGGTTAGCGGTAATGTATTAATCGGTGGTGACTCATGGGGTTATAATACCTATAATCCTTCTTATATGAGCATGGTTGCTACACAATTGTTTCAATCAGTTGATGATAACGGAAGCAGATGGAGTTCTGTTCAAAACAATTGTTACCAGCTTTTACAAAGAAGTCAACACTCTACCACAGGCATGTGGCCAAACTGGTGTAATGAATCGGGAAATCCCGGAGGCGGTGTTGGCAATTTCCCACAAATATACGGATTTGACGCGTGCCGTACTCCATGGCGGCTTGGATGGGCATACGCCTGGTACGGTCATTCTGATGCAAAAACCCTGTGTTCAAAAATTGTTACATGGTTTAAAAATAATACTAATAACAGTCCTGCAGCTATCGGACAACAATATAATCTTGACGGCAGCATTAATACCTCAGCAGGCGGTAACAATGACAATATCCCGACATATCTGGGTCCATTAACTGTTGGAGGTATGGTAGATCCATCTTTTCAATCATGGGTGAACAATGGTTATACAAGACTTCGTGCGTTCGGCAGCAGAGATGATAATTACTACAACGAATGTCTTGAACTGTTATCAATGCTCCTTCTTACCGGAAACATGCCGGATTTTACCCGCGTAGAACCGAAACAGTCGGCTTCACTTACATTAAAGGTAAATCCGCCGGAAGCAGGAACTGTATCGCCGGAAACCGGTAATTATTCAATAGGAGAACAGGTATCAATCTCAACACAACCTTCAGACCTTTCAAAGTATACTTTTATCGGATGGAGTGGTGATTATGAAGGATCAAATTCAAACGCATCGGTAACAGTCAATTATGATATGGTAATAACAGCAAATTACAAGGATCAAAGCGCTTCAGATCTTGTAGACGATTTCGAGGATGGTGATGATCAAACCAGAATGGGAAGTCCTTGGTTTACATTCACAGATTCTGATGTTAATGGCAATTCTTCAATAGTGCCTTTATCAGGAAAAAAAGACGAACCATTCGAAATGACAAGCGGCGGATATAACAGCGATTTTGCACTGAAAGTGGAATATACCCTTGATAGAGGCAGTTATAATTACGCACCATTTGTTGGGGTCGGGTTTGAGATGTCGGATGAGGAGCCGACAGTTGATATAAGCATGTCAACCGGAATCAGTTTCGCCTATAAAGGCAGCTTTGGCAGCAATGATACATGCGCCCTGAAATGTGAATCTGATGCTGTAACGGAAGACGGAGCGAGTTACAGTTACACACTGGAACCCAGCCGTGATTGGAAAGAAATCAGTATCACCTGGGACGAATTTCTTCAACCGGAATGGGTTACAAATGCTGTTGAACTTGATCTTACATGTATACCCAAAATACAATGGCAAATACATGGTGCAAGCGGGGCATCAGGTGAATTCTGGATTGATGATATACATATTATCGGGTATGAAGTTCCTGTTAAAGAAGTAAGTGTACAGCCATTCAAACCTTTAACGGCATATAATACAATTGATTGCTCCCGAAAAGGTTCCAGCATAATTATAAATTATCCAACAGAA
>JAAYEB010000065.1 GCA_012728995.1 Fibrobacter sp.
ATTTTTTAATATTTTTACACCCAGTCATTTTCTTCATGTATCACATTTCCAACTATATATTTTCCTTCTCTTTCTCCAGCCTCTGTGTCCTCTGCGATCTCTGCGTTTTACTATCTCCAGATTCTATCTCTGTATTCAGAGTCTCCCTTCCGGAGACTGCCCAGAATCACCAAATTCTATATCAAACCGATTTCATTAAAATAATACCAGCAATATTCTATAAATGGGAAAAGGCCGAGTTTTCGCAAAAACTATAAATCTAAAGGGCCCTTAATCGTAATAACTAATCTGATAATCTATCTAACATATTAATCTAAAGAGAGTTATATTGCCAATTACAATATCTCATCCTGCCGCTGCTATTCCGTTCAGATGTTTCGACCTTGTTTTATCCGCATTGATTGTCGGGAGTATGATCCCGGATTTTGAATTTTTTTTAAAACTATCGGATGGCAAGGTCATAGGACACACCATTCCTGGAATTTTCCTTTTTTGTATACCATTAGGTTTAACAGTACTATTTGTTTTTCATAAACTGATAAAGTTTCCCCTTCTATCACTGTTACCATATAAACATCAGGCAAAACTATACCCTTTTGCAAAAAAGTTTCATTTTTTTCCTGCAAGAAGATTTATTCACATTATTCTGTCTCTTTTTACAGGAATCGCTTCCCATCTGATTTGGGACAGTTTTACACATCATGACGGGTTTATGGTAAAATTATTCCCGTTTTTAAGCAATACCGTTTTTTCATTTCCACAAGGAGACATACGTTTATATTTTATTCTCCAGTATGCTGGATCAGTACTTGGTTTAATAATGATTATATACTGGTACAGAAAATGGTTTTATCATGCCAAACCAGTGGATAATTTTGTACCATATAAATTTCATTTACCCCATAAATTCAAAATTCTTTCCGCAATCCTGTTTTTCAGCGCATCAGGTGGACTGACTTTTGGTTATTTCACCTTTGATGGTAAAAATTCAACTGAATTAATTAAGAGCTTTATCACTCAATCATCGATTGCTTCATTTTCCGGTTTTCTATTTGCACTTTTAATATTCGGCATAATGTGGCATTATTTCTTACCACACAATAAAAAATCAATTGATATAAAAAATGAAATTTAATTACATGTTTCATCATATTTAATATCTTAAACTCTGCAACCTTTAGAAAAATAAGCTGCAATAGATAAAAACATGTTCATTCTGTTTTTAACTGCTATTGCAGCTTATTTTGTTTTATTGGCTAAAACTACCAATTAATTTTTTTATAATTTCCTTTTTTCCTTTTAAAATCAAGGTCGGGTTGATCTTTCTCAAAATAAAAATTATGAAAATATTTTTTTCCCATTTTGAGAAATAATTTTTTCAACCATTTTACTTTTACTGAAATCACATAATTTTAGTAACGTTTATCAGGTACATTTTTTGCGTAGCAAAGAAACTTAATTTAACAGCTTTTACTCATTATACCTGTTTATCAGAATTTGAAATGAATACGGACTATCTAAAATGTGAATTTTAACTTCATATAATTAACAAGTTAAAAAAAACTATCGGTCGATTTCAAAAATATCTGTTTAAATTTATCTACCGACAGCATTTTCTAATAAACGTGCTTTCCCACTCAATTTTCAGTTTTTTTGATTTCAAAACATATAAATATCAAAAAGTTTAGAAAGGAGACAAAGCATGTCTGTTAAAATATTTTTTTCTTCCATTTTAATTACTTTAGTATCTCTTCTCAATTTTTGTGGTGTTACCCCTGATGTATTGGAAGTTATTGAAAGCCATCTGGAAATTAACGCGATATTTGCCAACCATCAAAATCTTTCAAAAATAAAAGAAACTTCTTTTGACAGTCTTGTAGTTGAAATAAAAGCTGATGATATGGAAATTTTAAGAAAGAGCATAAAAATTGACCCGAATAATCTTGTATTAAAAGATACTATAAGAAATGTTCCTGCTGGTAAGAAACGGATAATAAATGTATATACAGTTAATAAATCAGGTCAAAAGACACATATAGATTCCGTAAAAAACAGGGTGATTGATATTGAGCCAAAATCTGTTAATGTTTTAAATGTAACTCTGATTCCTGTCTGTGGCTCAATTTATCTACAAGTTGGAGGTACTCCAACAAATATTAAAACTATCTATGCTAAATTTACCTCCAATAACAACCTTGTGTGGGAAACTGCCATTAAAAGAAATAGTCCGCGATCGTTCATAAGTTTAGACAACATTCCTGATGGCGAAATTGGAGTTGTTGAAATTTTTGAAGTCGATTCTTCCGGAGATACTCTTTATTATGCCAAAAATGATATAAAAATTGATGTAAATAATTCAGAGATTATTAATCTTTCTATTAAAGCTTTTGACAGTGATTTTCTATTGAACATTGATGTCAGAAAACCAGAGTTAACCATTATCTCCATCGGCAATGATATGTACATACCTGCTGATACAGAAACCGGTGAACTAGTTATAACCGAAATAATGTATGCCGCTGATGGTAATGAATATATTGAAATTCATAACACAAAAAATACAAAACAAACATTTGATTCTATGTACATTGACATTGACGGAAAATATTATTTGTTTACGGATGTCACAATTGAACCTGACAGTTTTTATGTTTTTGGAAGAAATGAAAATTCCAGGTGGGTTAATCAGTCCCATGGAACCAAATCAGCACTTAACCTTTCCTCAAAAGGAAACTGGATTACATTGAGGAATAATGATTCAACAGTAATAGATCAGGTAGTATTTACGGGAGATAACAACAACCTGGAATGGCCAAAAACAACAGGTAAACAGGCAATTTTACTGATAAAAGATAAAGCAACTTGCGGTTTGAATAACTTTGGTCGCAACTGGATATTAGCAGAAACATTAATCGACAGTACTTTGGATATGTACGGTACACCCCAAAACTGGTAACTCTGATAATTTAATTTCTTCTCAAGGATAAACTTCCCTGTACATCAGAAAAATTATGATGTGCAGGGAAGAAATAAAACAATGCATATGGTTTTAAGATCAAGACAGATCAGGATTGTCAAGTTCGACATCTACCGGATTTACATTCCATATCTCTTCAGCATATTCTTTTATTGCTCTGTCTGAAGAGAAAGTGCCCATGTTTGCAACATTAATAATTGACTTTTTAGTCCAGACTTCAGGTTCGTTAATATAAAGTTGCTCTACATATTCCTGGCATTTCATATAAGATTCGAAATCTGCCATTATCATATATTTATCACCATGCTTCAGTAAAGAATCGTAAATTGGTAAAAACATATGTGGTTCCTCAGGACTAAAATAACCCGAGGAAATTAAATCTATTACCTTTTTAAGCTGTTGATTGCTGTTATAAAAATCCCATGGATTATAACCTTTTTTCTGAAATTCTTCAATTTCTTCTGTATGCAAACCAAAAATAAATATGTTATTATCCCCTACCTGTTCCTTTATTTCAATATTTGCTCCATCCATAGTACCAACAGTCAAAGCACCATTTAATGCAAATTTCATATTACCGGTTCCTGATGCTTCTGTACCGGCTGTTGATATTTGTTCAGATATATCAGTTGCGGGAATTACATACTCGGCTAATGAAACCCGATAATTCGGTAGGAAATGAACTTCCAGCAAACCCTTAGTATCCGGATCGTTATTGATCACACCAGAAACATTATTAATAAACTTAATTATTAATTTGGCCATATAATACCCGGGTGCTGCTTTACCTCCAAATAATATTGCTCTTGGAACAAAATTTTCTGTTTCTCCAGATTTTATTTTATTGTACAAAGCAATCGCATGAAGAACCTTTAGCAGTTGACGTTTATATTCATGAATTCTTTTCACATGAACATCAAATAACATATTCGAATCCAGATGAATACCTTCCCATTTAAGCATCTTTTCTACAAAAAGTTTCTTACAGAAATTCTTTGCTTCACGCCACCTTTTTAAAAATTCCGGATCATCTACAAAAGAAAGAAGCTTTTTTAATTCAAACAGATCTGTAACCCACTTGTCGCCAATTTTGCTGCATATCAAATCTCTCAGGAATGGATTTGATTTATAAAGCCATCTTCTCTGCGTAACCCCGTTTGTTTTACTGTTAAACTTTGAAGGCCACATATCAGAAAAATCACGTACAAGTCCGTTTTTTAATAACTCAGTATGCAGTTTGGACACTCCGTTTACAGAATGACTACCTACTATCGCAAGAAAGGCCATCCGTACTTTTGGCTCACAGTCCTCTTCAATTATTGACATTCTACGTAAACGGTCTGTATCTCCCGGAAATTTATATGATACCTGACGTAAAAATCTGGCGTTTATCTCGAAAATTATTTCCATATGCCTGGGAAGAAGCGTTTTCATTAAAACTACCGGCCATTTCTCAAGTGCTTCAGGCATAAGTGTATGATTAGTATATGCAAATGTTTTGGTTGTAATGTCCCACGATGTATCCCAACCCAAATTATGTTCATCAAGCAGAAGCCGCATTAGTTCAACAATAGCTATTGCAGGATGAGTATCATTAAGCTGAATTGAAACTTTCTCGGGGAAATTATCAAAATCATTATTCAATTGAAGATATCTTCGTATTATATCCTGAAGTGATGCAGAAGTAAAAAAATACTGTTGTTTCAATCTTAATTCTTTACCTGATACATTGTTGTCATTAGGATACAAAACTTTTGATATGTTTTCACTGTTTATTTTATCCTGACATGCACCAATATAATCTCCATTGTTAAAGTACTGCAGGTTAAACTCCTCTGCAGCTCTTGCAGACCATAACCGAAGTGTATTCACATTATTAACACCATAACCAGGAACAGGAATATCATACGGCAAAGCAATGACATCTTCTGTATCTATCCAGGCAATTTTCAAATTACCACCATCATGGTAAAACATGGTTTTGCCATAATATTTGATTTTAACCTTATATTCAGGTCTTTCTATTTCCCACGGATTAATATACTGCAGCCATAACTCGGGCGTTTCGTGTTGTTGCCCGTTAATAATTTTCTGATTGAAAATGCCAAAATCATATCTTATGCCATATCCAACAGAAGGAAGTTTTAAAGTTGCCATTGAATCGAGATAACAGGCAGCTAATCTTCCGAGCCCACCATTCCCAAGACCGGCATCATGCTCCTGATCAATAATGTCTTCGAAATTTAATTTAAGATCATTTAAAGCTTTTTCACATGAATTACCAATTTTAAGGTTAAGGATATTATCGGCCAATAACCTGCCAAGCAAGAACTCCATTGATAGATAGTAAACCCTCTTTACATTATTTGTATGATACTGTTGCCTGCTGGATATCCACCTCTCAATTAGACGCTCCCTTACTGAATATGACAAACTCAAATATTCATCATAAAGAGTTTGTGAATAATTGTCTTTAGCAATGTTATACTCAAGATTGCTCAAAAATGCTCTGCGAATATCCTCTGATGACATACCTTTATGATGGATATACCATTGGGGAAAATTGTTTTGTTTACCAGTCTCTTTTTGTTTTTGTCTTTTTGTTGTTTCATTCATTGTAAAATCCCGAAGAATTAATTTTAAAAAAATTTAAGTATACCTTAAGTTTAAATAGAAAGAAATAAAAAAATGAATCATTTGTAATTTAAATTCTCATTTTTAACCTG
This sequence comes from Fibrobacter sp., assembly GCA_012728995.1. GTDB lineage: Bacteria > Fibrobacterota > Chitinivibrionia > Chitinivibrionales > Chitinispirillaceae > JAAYEB01. The sequence goes on from JAAYEB010000065.1 coordinate 5,704, forward strand.
TTTAATAAAATTGAAAAATAACGGAGTCAGTATGTTTTGGTACGATAATTTAGATACATAACGCTTTTTAAAATATAGATTTAATTATCTCTTTTTTTTAAGAAAAAATGAGATTTTCATTAATTTAATTGGATTAATCCAAACAAAAAAATTTGTTTATAAGAAATCTTATTTTAGTGTTCCTTTCGGGGATGGTTAAACCCCTGCGCCTTCAGACCTGTAGTGGTACTGCGACAAGAGAAATAAGATATATACTCCGGCTAAAGCCGATGGGTTTAAACGATGATTTTGACATTAAACTACGACAGACTAAAAGCGAATTGCATTTGCAATCGAATTCAAGTCGATATGTAACTCAGTTTATTACAAGATTTCTTTTAACAATCCCAAACAATCAAAATACACTGAAAACCCCAATAGCCAAATAAAAGCTAAATCATATATGTCAGGATAATGACTCTTAAAGTACTAAACATAAAGAATTAAAATTTTGGCGATTTAAATTCAAAGCATATTAATTATATAATGTCACTTCCGAGGATACTTTTATTTTTCTATTTTAGACCGGTTTGATACCAGATAAAACGATTTAATTAAAATCAAAAAAAAGAATGTTCTAAAAAACCTAAGATGTAAAAAATGAATTTGTTCTCTAAAAATTAAATAAAAAACGTGAGTTACATTTAAAAAATTTATTAACTTATCATTTCTAAAATATTTTCTAATGATATTTTTATCATATGGGTACTATGGTCTTTTGTATTAAACCAAAATACCAGATTATTTTCATTTATTGTGAAACATTCATTAAATGAATCTTTATTACCACATGGATATATGTGATTATACAATTTTTTTGCCTGAAGAATTAATTTTAGTTTTAAGTCATCCATAAAAACCCTAATGACCTAACAGCAATTATTATACCAGGTATAAAAATTGGTATTTATTAATAATTTGATAGATTAGAGGAAAAAATTACCCATATATTGGCTTTTTACAAGAAAATTTTTCATTAAATATTTATGGAAAAAATTATCATAAGAGAAATAAACTGTTTGGATCTTGATACAATTTTTGATATTGAAAAGGATTCATATTCTAATCCTTGGACTTTAAATGATTTAGAAACAGAAGTTCAGAATTCTTTTTCTAAGAATTATCTGATCAAAAAATCAAAAAATATAATCGGATATGCATTTACACACATAGTAATAGATCAAATGCAGATAAACAATTTTTGTATATCAGAGAAATTTAGAAGATGTGGATATGGAAAAATTTTACTAAATAGCATATTAGCTTATATAAGGACTGTGAATATTAAATGTGTGTACCTGGACGTACGCGAGGGTAATATTCCAGCTTTAAAATTATACAGTTCTTCGGGATTTAAAATAGATTGTATAAGAAAAAACTATTACTCTGATGGAGAAAATGGGATATTGATGTCAAACAATATAGGGGGTTATACAGATACACTTTCTACCTGTTCCATAGAACAATTACCGTGAAAAACTGCTCCTTCATTGATTATCAGATCTTTTGTATGTATATCGCCAATTAATGAAGAATTGGCTTCTAATTCAACTCTGTCTTCAACTGTTAAATTTCCAATAACTTTTCCACCAACAATGGCACTTTTTGCAATAATATCAGCTTCAACAACACCAGAATTCCCTACAGTTAAGATTTCTGAAGTTTCAATTTTCCCTTTAAAATTACCATCAATACGAATACTGTGCGGTACTGTTATAGTTCCTTCGAATGAAGTTCCTTCACCAATAATCGTATAAAGTCCTTTATTTCCTTTATCCATAATAACTCCTTGAGATTATTCATTTTGAATCAATAAAAATTTTGACGGATCAATGTTTTTCTCATCTTTTAGTACTTCATAATGAAGATGTGGAGCAGTTGATCTTCCAGTATTACCAACGAGAGCAATTGTTTGGCCTCGATTAACTCTTTCATGTTTTGAAATCAGAACCTGGGAACAATGTCCATAACGTGTTGAATAACCATGTTCGTGTTTAATAGTTACAATTAATCCTAAATATTTATCAGTTTCAATTTCATCAATAATACCTGGAGCTGTTGCGCGAATAGGTGTTCCTCTTGATGCAGCAAAATCAACACCTTGATGACCATTAACAGAATCTGATGAAAATGTACGAGTAATCCACCCTTCAACAGGAGTTATATTAGGAATAGATACGATTTGCTCATTTAACAAGTCATTATTGGATTCAGTAATTTTAGAATTGCTTTTTGAATAGAGTATTTTTATTTCTGTATCTATATCTTTTTTATCCTCATCAATAACTGCAAGATTTTCAATATATCTGCAGAATTTTTCAATGTTTTCAATTTTGTTTGAAAGAGAACATAATTGTGAATTTTCTAAAGCTAATTTTTCATTTTCAGATTTAATTACATGTAGAAGTTGTAATTTGGCAGCAATTTCACCTGATTTAAAAATCAAAATTAAAAGTCCTGCTATAAAGATAAAAAATAAAATAGAAATAGAAAAAATTATATATTTATGTATTCGTAATGTGAACGATTTTCCATTATTTTCGGGAAAAAACATGAGTGTAATTATTTTAGATTTTTTTTTCATGCCAACAACAGGTCCACAATTCTTGTAAGGTCTGCTTGATTATAAAAGGATATTTCCAGTTTTCCTTTATCTTTAGATTGATTTTTAATTTCAACGGAAGTTCCAAATTTATAACGTAATTTATCCAAGACCTGTAATATATCTGGATCTTCAATTTCATTTTTTTTAGAAGAATTAGTATTTTTATTCTTTTTAACTGAAATTTCCTGTGATTCTTTTTCGATATCCCGAACAGATAAATTATTATCAATAATTTTTTGAGCCAGTTTTAATTGTTCTTTTTCATTATTAATTGAAAGCAGTGCACGTGCATGGCCCATAGAGATTTTGTCTTTTCGAACAAACTCCTGGATTTTTTCAGGTAAATTTAATAATCTCAAAGAATTCGTGATTGATGTCCTGCTTTTTCCAATCTGCTTTGAAAGTTGTTCATGAGTATAACTACACTCAAGAATAAGTTTTTGATATGCAACCGCTTTTTCTATTTCATTTAGTTGTTCACGTTGAATATTTTCAACAAGAGCAAGCTCAAGCATTTCCCGATCAGTAATATGGTTTTTAATTATACAGGGTAATTTATTTTTCCCTAAAAACTTGAAGGCTCTAAATCTTCTTTCACCAGAAATAATCTCGAAAAAATTTTCTTTTTTTCTTACAACAACAGGCTGAAGAAGTCCTTGATTATCAATACTTTCTGCAAGTCCTTTGATTTCTTCATCATCAAAATCTGTTCTTGGCTGAAAGGGATTCGTTTTAACTGAATCTATATCAACATAATGAATTTCCTCATTATTATCATTATTATCAAACTGGGTAGGAATTAGATTAGATAAACCTCGACCAAGAGCTTTGCGGGAATTTTGTTTATTCATTTTGCATAATTTCCTTAGCTAAATTGAGGTAATTTTCTGCTCCTGATGACATAATATCGTACAAAATGATAGGTTTTCCAAAAGAAGGAGATTCACTTAATTTTACATTTCTTGTAATAACCACATCGAAAACACGACCGGAAAAGCACGATCGAACATCATCTGCTACCTGTTTTGATAGATTTAATCTTCCATCGTACATAGTCAACAATGCACCTTCAATAACAAGCTTTGAATTTAAATTTTTTTGAACAAGTCTGACAGTGTTTAATAATTCTGCCAATCCTTCTAGAGCATAATATTCACATTGAATTGGAATCAAGACGGAATCCGCAGCAGTTAAGATATTAACTGTAAGAAGTCCTAAAGATGGAGGAGAATCAATAATAATATAGTCAAATTCCTCTCTCGCAGTTGCGAGTGCTTTTTCAAGTTTTTTTTCCCGAGCTATGACATTTACAAGCTCAATTTCGGCTCCAGCAAGATCAGGACTCGAGGGAACTAAATACAGATAATCAATAGAATCACTTTTAATAATAATATCAGATAATTGAATTGATTTAGATTCAACTGTTCGTTCAGTTAAAACGTCATAGATTGAATATTCAATATCATTTTTATCATAACCAAGCCCGGTAGTCGCATTGGATTGGGGATCCATATCCACAATTAATGTTTTTCTTTCTGCAGCAGAAAGACAAGAGGCCAGATTGATAGAAGTTGTTGTTTTACCAACTCCGCCTTTTTGATTACATACGGCTATGATTTTTGCCACTAAAAATTTCCCCTAAGATTAATTGTATAAAAGACGGTAAAGAAAATAATTTATAAAAGTTCTAGGGACACTAAGTTTAAACCTGTTATTTGATTTCCCAAATCATATTCAGCAATTTCGCTGATTTTTACACCATCTTTTTCTTTATTGCTTGTTATAAGATCAAGTTCATTAGTAAATTGTTTTGTTTTAAATGTATACATATGGCCGTCTGATAAAAGAAATGGTTTGGCAAGTTGTGAAAATTTTTGAAGAGAACCTATTCCCCTGCTAATGACATAATTAAATTTATTTTCTGGTATTTCCATCTTTTCTACTTTGAAATTAAAAGTATTAATATTATCAAATTTTAGTACAGATATAACTTCTTTTAAGAATTTCATTTTTTTTCTGTTAGATTCTACCACAACAAAAGAAAGGTCTGGCCTGAATATTCTGATTGGAACAAAGGGAAACCCTCCACCTGAACCTATATCAAGCACTGTTGCATTTTTTTTAAAACCAAACAAAAGGAGGGGTTGCAGAGAATCACAAAAATGACGAAGAAAGAGGTTATCAAATTCATTTTTTGGTATTAAATTGGAATAATCATTCCATTTAAGAATTAAACAGATATAGGTTAAAATCAATTCTCTTTGATCCATTTCAGGAGTTAAACCAAGACGTTCAAGCTCCTTTAATTCATAACATGATTTCGCTTTATCAAGATAAGATTCAAGTGAAGAGTTCATAGTCACTTCCCATTGTTTCACGTGAAACATATTGATGATGATACTTTGATATATATAAAATAATTAAATTAATATCTGTTTGTGTTATCCCAGGTATTCTCATCGCCTGTCCTAAATATATTGGTTTTATCTTATTTAATTTTTGTTTCGATTCGTTTGATAACCCATTTATGTTTTCATATTTAATTTCTTTTGGGATTCTTATATATTCACTTTTTTTATATTTATTTATTTCTAACTTCTGTTTTTCTATAAATCCTTCATATTTAATATCTGATTCAATGTTTATCATTAATTCCTTATCATCTATATTAATATTCATTTTTTGCAATATATCTTCTATATTTATTTCAGGTCTTCTTATTAATTCAAATGCTGTAATTTTCTCATCTTTTATCTTACCGTCATTTTCGCTATGTAATTTTATTTTTTTTGATTTTAGTATTTCTTTTATATTTTTCTTCTTTTCCCATTCTCTTTTTCTTTTTAAAAATACTTTTTCATCTAAATAACCCAATTTATATGATATGGGCATTAATCTTTCATCGCTATTGTCTTGTCTTAATAAAATTCTCCATTCTGCCCTTGATGTAAACATTCTATATGGCTCATCAATACCTCTTGTAATTAAATCATCTATTAAAACTCCAATATATGAATTTTCTCTTCCTAAGATTATTTCTTCTTCCCCAATTATTTTTTGTGCAGCATTTATACCTGCTATCAACCCTTGACATGCCGCCTCTTCATAACCAGATGTTCCATTTATTTGACCAGCAAAGAAAAGATTGTTTATTATTTTTGATTCTAATGTTGATTTTAATTGAACCGGGAAAAAATAATCATATTCAATTCCATATCCAGGCCTTTGTATTTTTGCATTTTCAAGACCTTTTATGCTTTTTACCATTTTTATTTGAGTATCAAATGGCAGTGATGTCGATAAGCCATTAAGGTAAAATTCATTATTTTCCAGATTTTCTGGTTCTAAAAATAATGCATGCCCGTTTCTTTCTCCAAACCTTACTATTTTATCCTCAATAGATGGACAATACCTTGGACCTATACTTTTTATTTTGCCTGTATATAAAGGTGATTTGTCTAAATTATCAAATATTATTTTATGTGTATTTTCATTTGTTTTACTTATCCAACATACAGCACTGTTTTTTATAGGAAAATCAGTTCTGTAAGAAAATCGCCAAGGATTTTTATCTCCCTCCTGCTTTTCCAATTTTTCAAAGTTTATTGTTCTTCCATCTATTCTTGGTGATGTTCCTGTTTTTAATACACCACTTTTTATTCCTAATTCATTTATCGCTTCAGTAAGATTTTTTACAGCAGGCTCACCCATTCTCCCGGATGAATATGAGTATAAACCAATATGAATGATACCGTTTAAAAATGTTCCAGATGCAACAATAACAGCCTTTGTTTTTATTTTTTCTCCTGTTTCTAGTTCTACATGACTAATCGAATTGTTTTTTACTAAAATTCTTTTTACTATACTTTGTAGCAAGAACAAATTTTTATTATCTTCAAGCCTTTTTCTTGCTAATTTTCTATATTTCTCTTTATCTGCCTGAGCTCTATTCCCCCAAACTGCTGACCCTTTACTTAGATTTAGCATCTTAAAGTGAATCCCACAATTATCTATTAATTCACCCATCAAACCACCTAAGGCATCTATTTCTCTAACAATATTACCTTTAGCTATACCTCCAATTGATGGATTACAAGACATCTGCCCTATTAAATCCAGGTGATTTGTAATTAAAAGTATCTTTAAATTTTTTTTTGCAGCTATATATGCAGATTCTATTCCAGCATGTCCGCCGCCTATAACAACTATATCAAACTTCATAATTGTTTCACGTGAAACATTATTTTCCTATACAAAATGTTTCAAAAACCTTATTATATATTTCTTCTTTATCTATCTTTCCTAAACATTCTTCAAAATACTCTATAATTTTATTTAAACTTATTGAAGCTATTTCTTTTGTTTCCCAATGTTTTTTTACTTTTCCAATTTCGCTTTTTATTTCTCTTATTATTAAATCTTGTCTCTTTGTCTGAACTACGTCAGTAAATTCATATTGTTCTAATATTTTCTCAATTTCTTCCTTTATTTTTTTTATTACTACATCTTCACTTTTTTCTTCCTTTAATGATATTTTTACGTATTCATTTTGTATTTTTCCTATATCTGCTTCTTTTTCCTTTTCTTTTATTTCTTTATCTGATTTATTTATTACTACTATTTTTCTATTTATATTTATCAACTCTCTTCTTTCTTCATCAGACATTTTTTCATCAGCTGATGTAACCCATATTACAATATTTCCTTTTTCAATTTCTTTTTTTGTCCTTTTAATTCCTTCAATCTCTATTTCATTATTTGTTTTTCTTATTCCTGCAGTATCGGTTATTTTTATCTGTTTTCCATAAAATATTACATTCTCTGATACAGTATCTCGTGTTGTTCCTTCATGTTTACTTGTTATCGATCTTTCAAATCCTAATATTTTATTAAATAATGTAGATTTTCCTGCATTTACGGGCCCTGCTATAATTATCTCTATTCCATCTTCAATCCTTTGATTTCTTTCTCTTTTTTTTATTTCTTTATCTATTTCTCTTTCTATTTCTTCAAGATTTTTTAACTGTTCTTTTTCATTTTCTATTTCTATTTCTTCCCCAAATTCAATCTCTGTCTCTACCTCAGCAATTATTTTTATTATTTCATTTTTCCATTTTTCTATCACTTTTTTATGTTCACCGTTTATCTTTTTTAATGCATTTCTACTTTCTTTTTCATTTCTACTATTTATCAAACAATTGATTGCTTCTGCTTCTATTATATCAATTTTTTTATTTAAAAAAGCTCTCTTTGTAAATTCTCCTTTTTCTGCGCATCTTGCACCATTCTTTATTATCTCTTCTACTATTCTATTTATTGTGAATATTCCACCATGGCAAATTATTTCAACCATTTCTTCACCTGTATATGATTTTGGTGCCAAATATTTTATTGTTGTTACTTTATCTATTTCTTCTCCTTTTTCATCTATTATTCCATATATTCCTAATATTCTCTCTTTTTCTTTTTCAAACTTTTCTTTTTCTTTTATCGATTTTTTTACAATTTGTTTTGCTTGTTTTCCTGATATTCTTATTACTGCTAAAGCACTCACTCCTGGAGGTGTAGCTAATGCAACTATAGTCTCTCTTTCTTCCATTTTTCTCTACTTCTTTATTTCCTGTTTTTTTCCTGTTATATATTGCTGAAATAACTGTATTGCACTTGATAATGTCCAATATAAAACCAAACCTGATGGAAAATTATTGAAAATAAATAATATAAAAACCGGCATTATGTATATCATTGCCTTTTGATTTGGATCTTTTATTGTCATTTTATTCTGTATAAACATCAACATCGCATTTATTATTGGTAATAATGCTATTTGTGACCCATATATAGGAATTCCCCCTGGTATTATACTTTTTAATGAAATTAAGACTTCTGGTTTTGATAAATCTTTTATCCAGGGTAAAAGTATTGTTTCGGCTCCTCTTAGTTCTATAGCTTTTCTTAATACCACAAACAATGCAATAAATATTGGCATTTGAAGAAACATTGGAAGACATCCTGGATTTAACGGATTTACACCCTCTTTTCTGTATATTTTCATTATTTCTTCATTCATTTTTTGTGGATTATTTTTGTATTTACTCCTTATTTTATTTACTTTAGGTTGTATTTCCTTCATTTTGTTCATAGATTTTACACTGCTTTGTGTCATTGGATATGTAACAATTCTTGAAATTATTGTTATTATCAATATTGCTACTCCATAATCTTTGACTATGCTTTTTAGCATAAGTAGCAACCATAATACAAATTCTGCAATCCATGGAAACCATTTTTCCGACCAGAAAAAAATCTTTCCGAATCCCATGACAGGAAACAATACCTTTTCAAATCCCTCATTATATTTTTTTAATTCTTCAAATTTTGTTGGCCCAACATAAAACCAGTATTTTTTATAATTTTCTTCTGCAACTGTCTTAAAACTTATATCATAATCAATTTCTACAACTTTTTTTTCTTTTTCATTACCTGGTATCTTATATCCCGATATTCCCATATCTGCATCATTAATATTTTCAGATACTATGCTAACTAAAAAGTATTTTGATGTTATACCTATCCACTTATAAAACCCTGTTGTTTCTTCTTGTTTTTTATTTTTAAATTTTAAATGTTCTATGTTTTTTCCATTATAATAATGTACTACTCTCTGTTCCTGTCTATTATCTTGTTTTTCACTTTCTACGATTCCACCTTCCCATCCTACATTAACAGATTTCCCTTTTATATTTTCGCTTTTTATTTCTAATCCTATTTTGTAACTATCTTCTTCAATTGTAAATATTTTTTCTACTATTTCCCCGTCTTTCTCGTATTTTAGTTTTATATCTTCTTTATTTTTTACTTTTATTTTTCTGTCCCCATCAATCCCATCATCAAATAACTTTTCGTTATATGATATTCCCCCTATATATAATTGTGCTCCACCTTTTTCCTGTTTTCTTATTATTTCTATATTTTCCTTTGTATCTTCATTTTGGTATTCTTTCATTTTTACTGATACTATTTTTCCACCCATTTCAGTTATTCCAATTGTCATTTTTTTATTTTCTAACCATATAGTATCTACTTTTTTTTCATCATCTTCTTTTTTTATTTCTTCTGTTCCCTTAATTTCCTTATCATTTTTATATTCACTATAGTTTTGTTCATTATCTTTTTTTGTTCTTTTCTCTTTTTTTATTTCCGGTTTTTTATACTCATTCTTCTTTATTTTTTCTGTATAAAATTTTTGATATGTTTCACTTCCAAAAAATGATACAGTTATCATTATTAATAGTAGAGCAATTATGGTATTTTTATTCATTTTTTACCTTTCATTTATTTGGATCATATCCACCTTTTGAAAATGGATTACATCTTAGGATTCTCCATATTATTTTTATTATCGCTTTAAATAAGGAATATTTTTCAATAGCTTCTACTGCATATTCTGTACATGTTGGATTATACCTACAAGTTCCATCAGGTATCAGAAATAAATTCTTTATTATTCTGACAGTATTTTTGATTATTATTTTTATAATTTTTTTATTTTTCTCAGCCATATTTTTATAAAGCTGGTATTTGATTCGTCTTTATTTTTAATTCCACTTTTTGGCAGGACGAGGATATCAAAGTATGGTGGGTAATAAATTCTGTTTTTTCTTATTATTTCTCTATAATATCGTTTTGTTCTATTTCTTATATACGCTTTTCCACACCTTTTCGTAATTATTACGGCAAATCTGTCTCTTTGTTTTTTATTCTCTTTATATATTATATTATAATTTGGGTAAACTATTTTTTTTCCGTTTTTAAAAATATCTTTTATTTCTTTTTTTTTCTTTATTCGTTCGTTTTTTTTTAATGTTTTTTTAAAAAAATTATTTTTCCCTATATCTTCCATATAGAGTCTTTTTATATAGAATCAGATACTGTTAATCTTTTTCTACACTTATTTCTTCTATTTTTTAAAACTTTTCTACCATTAGCACTTTGCATTCTTGTCCTGAATCCATGCTTATTTACTCTTTTTCTTTTTGATGGTTGAAATGTCCTTTTCATGATATTCTCCTTGTCTTTAAAATGATATAAAATATAATTTTTCCTTATTTATGTCAAATTCTTTAATTTTATTAATTAAACAACCTTTTTTCTATTTTTTTATCCCTTTTTTTTCTATTTTTTTATTTATTTCCATTCTCTTTCATTTTTTGCCTTTTTGTTTTATTTTTACTTTCTATGCATACTTTATTATGGAATAATGTTTTAGAAAAACTTTCAACTATTTTGGATCATCACAGATTTGAAACATGGATTAATCCATTAACACCAGATCCATCATCTTGCAGCGATTGTTTAATTCTTTTAGCTCCTAATCAATTTATTGCTGATTTCCTTGAACATCATTACAAAAAACTTGTTTTTTCTACTGTTCGAGAATTTTCTTCTTCTATAAACAATGTTTTGTTTTTACATAAACCTTTTGTTTTTGATTCTAAAAATTCTGCTTTTTTAAATATTCCTCATTCAATAGATAATTCTTATAATAAAGCTTCTTTTTTTCCACAGCTTAATAAGAGATTTACTCTTGAATCTTTTGTAGTTGGTGCTGGTAATCAATTTGCAAAAAGTGCAGCATTAGCTGTAGCGGAATCTCCTGGTAAAACTAAGTTTAATCCTCTTTTAATTTATGGTGGTGTAGGCCTTGGAAAAACACATTTGTTGCAATCAATAGGAAATTTTATCCTTTCAACTTCAAAAAAACATAACGTAACTTATGTAACTTCTGAAGAATTTTATTTGAATTTTATTGACGCTATAAAAAATAATAATATAAAAAAATTTACTGCACAATATCGCACATCGGATATTCTTCTTATGGATGATATTCAGTTTTTTTCTGGAAAAGAAAGCACCCAGGAAGAATTCTTCTATATTTTTAATACACTCTATCAAACAGGAAAACAAATTGTTCTTACATCAGATCTTCCTCCGGGTTCTTTAAAAGGTCTTCAGGATCGTTTAATTTCCCGTTTTCAATGGGGGTTATGCGTTGATATTCAACCTCCTGATCTCGAAACAAGAGTTGCTATATTAAAAAAAAGAGCTGAAGAAGACAATTTAAGTATTTCTCAGGATATTCTCTATTTTATTGCAGAAAATGTTTCCTCAAATATCAGAGAACTTGAAGGTGTTGTTATACGTCTTCTTGCTTTTGCTTCAATTACAAAGTCTGATATTGATATTGATTTGGTTAAAAATGTTTTAAAAGATTCTGTTAAAGCTGAAAATGTTAAAATATCAATCGATAAAATTATTGAAAAGGTTTCTGAATATTATAAAGTACCTGTTAATAATATTCGCGAAAAAAACAGAAGAAAAGAAGTAGCTCTTTGTAGACAAATTGCTATGTATATCTCAAAAAAAGTTACTAATCATTCTTTAAAAACAATAGGTCTTAATTTTGGTGGTAGAGACCATAGTACAGTAATACATGCTATTAATAATATTGAAACTCTTAAATTATATGATGATACACTTTCGGCAGATATTGATAGTATTATTTCAAATTTAAACTGTTACTAGTTATTAATGTTAATAATTTGTTTATATCTATATTTTTTATGTTTTTAATGTTTTATACTCATTTTTTTTTTAACATGTAACTTATTATCAACACAAGAAAAGTTATAATATTCAATGTGTTATGTATTTTCCCATATTTATCAACATTACTATATACTTATACTATATTTATTAAATTATAATTATTAATTCTTTTTATATGTTGATTACATACTTTAAAGGGAGCATTATATGGCGATATCTATTCAAAAAAAAGATCTTTTTGACCTTATGCAAAAAGCATATCCAATAATTCCAACTAAAAGTTCTCTTCAAATTCTATCTAATTTTAAACTTTCCTTTACTGGTTTTCATCTTGAAATCTGTGCAACTGATCTTGATCATTATATGCGTGTTTCAGGAAACGCTTCTGGTGATGGTCCATTCGATATTACAGTTAACGCAAAAAAAGTTTTTGAAATTGTCAGAGAACTTCCTGATGGTTTAATAAACCTTGATATTGATGAAACAGTATTACTTATTAATTGTGAAAATGGATTCTCATGTAAAATTGCAGGCGCTGACTCAAGAGATTTTCCGGGTTTTCCTGAGATTAGTTCAGGTAATGAATTTGAAATTAGTTCATCTACTTTAAAAGATTTAATTTTAAAAAGCAGTTTTGCTGTTTCTAAAGATGAAACACGAGTCTGTCTTTGTGGAATATTGTGGGAAATAGATAACGAAAAAACCGGAATGGTAGCAACTGATGGACATAGATTAGGAAGTGTTTTTTATAATTCTTCTTTTTCTGTTCAAAATTCTTTTAACGGTATTATTTCCCCTAAAAGCGTGTTGAATATGGTAAGGGTAATTGACTCTAAAAATCCTGATGAAAAAATTAAGGTCAATATTGATGAAAAGTATGTTACTTTTTCTACCCCTAATCTAACTATGTGTTCAAAATTGATTGATGGACCTTATCCTGATTATACAAAAGTTATTCCAAGGAATAATCCAAAAAATGCGATTATAGAAAAAGCAATTCTACAAAATGCAGTTCGCAGAGTTTCCGTACTTTCAAACCAAAAGACACATTTGGTAAAATTTTCTTTTTCAAAAGGAAAATTGGAAATTGTTGTTCTTAATAGGGACATTGGTGGTGAAGCCAGAGAAATAATAGATATAGATTATGATGGAGACAATCACATAATTGGGTTTAATGGTCAGTATTTATTAGAGATAATTGATATAATAAAAGAGCCTAAGATAAGATTGGAGATGAACACACAAATAAGTGCTTGTTTAATATTTCCTGTATATGAAAAAGAAGAAGAAAAAACAAGTGAGGATCTATTTTTAATTATGCCATTGAGAATAATTGAAGAAATTTAAATTTATCTTTTTTTTTAAACTTACTTCAAGTTCCAGTAAGAGGGATGAGAATCCTTATTATGAATAACTGTTCAGGTAAATAAATTTCTGTTCTATTTAAAAAAATAAAAATCTAAAAATTTTCAAATAGAAGTATTACAAATTATACTTGAGTTGTTTAGTTTTAAACGTTTAATTTAATATATTAATATTTAAACAACCATACTAACTATCCGTATTATAAGGATGATTATACAAAATATTCAATTAAAAAATTATAGAAACTATAAAGAATTGGATATTGATTTACCTGAAAATGGTGGGATCTTTGAAGGATCAAATGGATCGGGAAAAACAAATCTACTTGAAGCAATATACTTTCTTTGTACGGGACGGTCACAACGGGGAGCTAAAAAATCAGAAATAATAAATTTTGATTCTGATTACTTATATTCAAATGGTGTTTTTCTAGACGATAATAAATTTAAAATAACCACATCAATTGGATTTAATCGTAAAAAAAATGTGGTTATGAAATTAAATGGAAATAAAATAAATAAATTTACAGAATGGTTTGGATACAGACCAATAATATCTTTTGGAGTTGATGATATTCAAATTATTCGTGGATCACCTGAAAATAGAAGAAAATTCATAGATATACTTTGTAGTCAGATTGATAAAAAATATTTATCATCACTAATAGCATATCGTCATTTTCTACATTATAGAAACCTTTTATTATCAAAAAATAATAATTTTGATAAAATTCAGTGCGAAATTTATGAAGAAAAAATGGCAGAAGCCGGATCAATAATATTCAATACAAGAAATGAAATCATTTTATCATTAAAAAACATTTTCAGTGACAATTATAATATAATCAGTGGAAAAAAAGAGAATGTTAATATTGAATATAATCCATCTATTTGCATTGAAATACCTTGTAAAGAGGATTGGAAAAATGTATTTTATAATTTACTCTCAGAGCGCAGGATTAAAGATACTGAGATGGGTTTTACCTCAATAGGTCCTCACCGGGATGATATAAATTTTTATATCGATCAAAAGCCAGCTAAAAGCTATGGATCACAAGGTCAATGTCGTTCATTAGTTTTAGCCCTGAAGTTAAGTTCAATATCCTGTTTAGAAAAAAATAGATCAGATAAAATGATATTTTTATTAGATGATGCAGTTTCTGAGCTTGATCCTGTCCGTACTTCAAATGTTTATCCACTTATAGAAAATAGAGGCCAGGTTTTTATCGCTACACCTGAAATTAATAGAGGTTATAGTAATTCATTAACAAAATTTTATGTTTCCGACGGGAAAATAAAGAATATATGAGTACCTGGAAAAGTCCAGAAAAAATAGATTCCATAGTAGATAATCTTTTATCTGAACGAGGATATCATACTATATGTAAAGAATATGAAGCAGTTTCTAAATGGAAAGATATTGTAGGTAGTAAAATTTCGAAAATTTCAATTTGTGATCGCATTGAAGATGGAATCCTTTATGTAAAAATATCTTCTGCTTCGTGGCGTCATGAGCTTGTTTATCTAAAAAATCAAATATTAAAACAGATAAAAAAAGAAACAGGATGCACGACAATTAAGGATATTGTGTTTTATTAAAAATTTTTTCCTTTTATTCAGGAAATATATCTGGAGAAATTATGAGCAATCAACAGTATACTGCAAATAGCATCAAAAGTCTTAAAGGTCTGGATGCTGTACGCAAACGTCCAGCAATGTATATAGGAAGTACCGGTTCATCAGGTTTACATCATCTCGTATATGAGGTTGTAGATAATTCAATTGATGAGGCTTTAGCAGGATTTTGTAACAGGATTGACGTTATTATACATGGTGATGAATCAATAACAGTTTCAGACAATGGAAGAGGAATACCTGTAGATTATCATAATGAAGAAAAAATGTCTGCTCTTCAACTTGTCCTGACAACTCTTCATGCAGGCGGTAAATTTGACAACTCATCATACAAAGTTTCAGGTGGACTTCATGGAGTAGGAGTATCTTGTGTAAATGCGCTATCATCAGTACTTCAAGTAGAAATATTCAGGGATAATAAAATTTATTTCATGGAATTCAAACGCGGTGTTCCAAATGATGATGTAAAAATTATCGGATCAACAGATCTGACTGGAACGAAGATTAAATTCAAACCAGATTCTGATATATTTGAATCAGTATCTTTTTCTTTTGATGTTTTATCAAAAAGACTGAGAGAATTAGCTTTTCTTAATAAAGGCGTTACTATTACCATTAATGATGAAAGATCTGAAGAAAAATTTCATGAATTTTGTTATCCTGGTGGTTTATCTTCTTTTATATCTTATCTTGATGAAAACAAAACCCCTCTTCATTCAGAACCGATTTGTTTTAATCAAAGCAGGGATAATATAGAGCTTGAAATTGCAATGCAATATAACGATTCATATACAGAAAATATTTTTTCTTTTGCAAATAATATAAACACAATTGATGGGGGTGCGCATCTATCGGGATTCAAAAAAGGTTTGACAAGATGTATTAATACATATATATCAAAAAATAATCTTCTTAAGAATAATAAAGTTGAGATTAAAGGAGAAGATTTAAGAGAAGGGTTAACAGCAGTAATTAGTGTAAAATTGTCAAATCCTCAGTTTGAAGGGCAAACAAAAACAAAATTAGGAAATTCTATTGTTTCGGGAATAGTAGAATCATATGTTGTAGACGTTCTTGGAATGTTTTTGGAAGAAAATCCATCAATCTCAAAAAAGATAATAGAAAAATGTATAAATTCTGCTGTTGCAAGGGAAGCTGCCCGCAGAGCAAGACAAATAGCAAGAAGAAAAACAGTTATGGATGGTGGTGGGCTTCCGGGAAAGCTGGCAGATTGTTCAGAAAAAGATCCAAATAAATGTGAAATTTTTATTGTTGAGGGAGATAGTGCCGGTGGAAGTGCAAAAATGGGACGTGATCGTACTTTTCAGGCAATATTACCACTTAAAGGAAAAATACTAAACGTTGAAAAGGCAAGAATCGACAAAGTAATATCTCATGAAGAAATACAGATAATAGTTCAGGCCCTTGGTACCGGGTTTGGTAAAAATGTCGATGATGAAGGTTTTGATATATCCAAACTAAGATATAATAAAATAATCATTATGACAGATGCTGATGTTGACGGAGCACATATAAGAACTCTGTTACTTACATTTTTTTTCAGACACATGCCGGAATTAATTGAAAAAGGTAATGTTTATATTGCTCAACCTCCATTGTATAAAATTAAATCTGGTAGCGAGGAAAGGTATGTGTTTAATGATGAAGAAAAAGATCTGATTTTAAAAGAGTGGAGTGAAAGAAAAAATATTTCTATACAAAGGTATAAAGGTTTAGGAGAAATGAATCCTGAGCAGCTTGCAGATACTACAATGAATCCAGATACAAGAATTCTATTAAATGTAAAAATGGAAGATGTAGTGGAAGCAGATCGGGTATTTACTATGCTTATGGGTGAAGAGGTTGAGCCAAGAAGAAGATTTATAGAAAACAATGCTACAAAAGTAAAAAACCTTGATATTTAATGGGAAAAAAAATGAAATCTAAATTAACGGTTTTGTTAACTAATGATGATGGGTATAATGCTCCAGGAATTAAATGTCTTTATGATCATTTAAAAAATATATTTAATGTTATAGCAGCAGCTCCCGATAAAGAACGCAGTGGGGCGGGCCATTCATTCACTTATTCAAAACCACTTCATTATGAAAAAAGTTCTTATATAAATGGAATTAATGGATATATAATTTACGGTACTCCTGCCGATTGTGTTAAATTTGCTGTCAGCTATCTTTTACCACAAAGGCCGGATATAGTTGTATCAGGAATTAATTTTGGTGAAAATAGCGGATTGTCAGCATTTTATTCTGGAACAGTAGCAGGTGCCCGTGAAGGAGCTTTCTGGAATATACCAAGTTTTTCTTTCTCGATATGTAAAGAAAGTACAAAGTATTGCCAAGAATATGCTTCATTAGTTCCAGGTATAATCGAAAAACTATTATTTGCAATAAAAGAGTCTGACAAAAATGAAGAAAACTGCTATTATAATATAAATTTTCCTCCATGTAAACCATCAGAAGTAAAAGGAACCCGTATAACCTGGCAAAGTATGGCATTTTTTGATGATCGCTATGAAAAAATTGAAGTTGAAACTCACCATACAGGCGAAGGGTATATGATAGTAGGTGATAAAAAAGATATTGAAAAATCAGATGCTTTTGATTCTTGCGCATTAATGAATAACTACATAACAATAACACCACTTACCTTTGATGCAACAGCACATAATGCAATTCCACACCTTCGTTGGCTTGAAGATGAAGATTTTTTGAAGAGGTGACATATAAAATGAATGAATTAGGCAAAATTTCTCCAGTCTTTTTAGAAGACGAAATGCAGAAGTCTTATCTTGATTACTCTATGAGCATGATAACTGCAAGAGCCTTGCCGGATGTCAGAGATGGACTTAAACCTGTACATCGCCGGGTTCTTTTTGGAATGAACGAACTTGGATTGGTTCACAACAAACCACCGAAAAAATGTGCTCGTGTTGTAGGTGATGTTATTGGTAAATATCATCCACATGGAGATGCAGCTGTTTATGATTCTCTTGTTCGTATGGCTCAGAATTTTTCATTACGCTATACAATGGTAAACGGACAGGGTAATTTCGGTTCGATTGATGGTGATCCTGCTGCAGCTATGAGATACACTGAGTGTAGAATGACTTCACTTGCAGAAGAAATGCTTGAAGATCTTGATAAAAACACTGTCAATTTTGCGCCGAATTATGATGATTCACTAAAAGAACCAACGGTTCTTCCTGCAAAAATTCCATATTTACTAGTTAATGGTACAACTGGCATTGCTGTGGGTATGGCTACAAATATGGCACCTCATAATTTAACAGAAGTGATCAATGGAACTGTAGCGTATATAGATAATCCGGAAATTACGATTGAAGAACTGTTTAAAATAATTCCAGGACCAGACTTTCCAACAGGCGGCATTATTTTTGGAAGATCGGGTATACTTGAAGCATATAGGACAGGACGGGGAAAAGTAATAATAAGGGCAAAAGCTGAAGTTGTTAAAAATTCAAATGACAGAGAAGAGATTATAATTACTGAAATTCCATACATGGTGAATAAATCAAACCTTTTGGAAAAAATTGCAGATCTAGTGCGGCAAAAAGTAATAGAGGGTATTTCTTTTATAAGAGACGAATCAGACAGACATGGTCTGAGAATTGTCATTGGAATTAAAAGAGATGACTATGGAGATATAGTTCTAAATAAATTGTACAAATATACACAAATGCAAACAACTTTTGGAATAATAAATCTTGCTTTGGTAAACTTAAAACCACGGCAGCTTAATTTAAAAGAATTGTTATCATATTTTATTGAACATAGACATGAAGTTGTTGTCAGACGAACTGAATATGAGTTGAAAAAAGCAAGCGACAGGGC
Source organism: Fibrobacter sp. (assembly GCA_012728995.1). Lineage (GTDB taxonomy): Bacteria > Fibrobacterota > Chitinivibrionia > Chitinivibrionales > Chitinispirillaceae > JAAYEB01. The sequence goes on from JAAYEB010000065.1 coordinate 24,828, forward strand.
TCACATTCTTGAAGGTTTACGAATTGCATTGAATCATATCGATGAGATTGTATCAATAATTAAAAATTCTGATTCTCCAGATAAAGCTCAAATCAGTCTGGAAGAAAAATTCGGGCTTACAAAAATTCAGTCCAAAGCAATACTCGAAATGCGTTTGCAGCGATTAACGGGTCTTGAAAGAGATAAAATTGAATCCGAGTATAATGAATTGTTAAAATTAATAGAAAAATTAAATGCCATACTGCAATCAAAAGAATTAAGAATGCAAATCATAAAAGACGAGCTTCTGGAAATAAAAAAGCGATTTGGTGATGAGCGAAGGTCAGAAATAATCGATGCATCCAGTGATGTAGATATTGAAGATTTGATAGCTGAAGAAGACATGGTAGTTACATTGACTCATGAGGGTTATATTAAACGTACATCTTTATCTACCTATCGTGCTCAGGCAAGAGGAGGTAAAGGTGTTAAGGGTATGGATTCAAAAGAAAATGATTTTATTAATACACTTTTCGTAGCTTCAACACATGCATACATTCTGTTTTTCACAAATACAGGAAGATGTTATTGGTTAAAAGTGTATAAAATCCCAGAAACCGGAAGACAATCACGTGGTAGACCAATTATTAATCTTGTTAATTTGAGACCCGAAGAAAAAATTGCAGCATTTGTTCCTGTAAGAGAATTTGATGATAAACATTTTATAGTTATTGCAACAAAATTCGGAATAATAAATAAACAATTATTGTCTTCTTATTCAAATATTAGAAAAGATGGAATTAATGCAATAAATCTGGATGATGGAGACAAGGTGATTGAATGCAAATTAACTTCTGGTGAAAGCGATATCATACTTGGAACAAAATTCGGGCAGGCAGTACGTTTTCATGAAAGTGCTACAAGAGAACTCGGCAGAAATACTCGAGGTGTCAAAGGAATTACTCTTCGTAATGGTGATATTGTTGTAAGCATGATTATAATTAATGAAAAAGATCAGGTTTTAACAGTAACAGAAAAAGGATTTGGTAAAAAAACACAAGTTTCTGATTACAGAAAAACCAATAGAGGTGGTACAGGTATTATAAACATAAAAGTCACCGAAAAAAATGGTAATGTAGTTGGACTAAAAGGAATTTTTGGTGATTATGATCTAATGTGTATTACCAAAAATGGAATAATAATAAGAGTTGATACTAATAAAATATCTGTAATTGGCAGAAATACGCAGGGAGTTAAATTGATGAGCCTTTCTGAAGGAGATGTTGTTATTGATATAGCTCTTTGTGAAAAGGATGCCAATACAAATGAAGATCAAATAATTGAAGCAGTACCAGAAAACATCGTATCCAACGTAGACAGTGAGAAATCAGAATCTGAAGAAAACAATGACAAAACTGAAGAATAATTTAATTTAATATTAAAATATAAATCAGTCTGAAAGAGATTTCAGACTGATTTTTTTATACAAAGAATAAAACATTTTAATTTCTGACACACGTTGTCACTGCGTCAACGATACTGTATGCTATTGTAATCGTTAACGACTAAAAAGAAGATGGAAATTTCAGAAATAATATTTATTACTTTTTATAAATACAAAGTTGTTAAGAAACACAGATCTCATAAAAAAATAAGGATTAATACTTTAGCAGTTAAAGATTGTTTTATAAAAGAATATTTTTGGTAATTTTTAAAACTGTTTTCCAATGATTTACAGTTTTGATGCTGTAAGTATAAGAGTTAATATAGTAGCAAGGATAGATGATATTTTGAAAACTGCATCTGCAGTATCAACAAAACGTTTATGAGGATTTGAATACATGATTTTTTGAGGAACTATTATGGCATCTCCGGGTTCAATATTTGAATTCAAAACTTTTTTATTCGTTATTATAGAACCGTTTGCTTTAATAATGTATATATGTTTTTTATCTGAACTTTTCTTTAAACCTCCAGCTGCATTCAGATAATAAGAAACAAAAGAATTATTGGAATCAAAAATGAAAGTAGAAGGATTAAAAACTTCACCAAGAACTGAAATGGTGTTTGGCTTTCTTGGTACGAATAACTCATCACCATTCTCAAGTATAAAATCTTTATAATTCTCCTTTTTTCTCATATCAATAATAACACGGCCGCTTTTTTCTTTTTTTTCAATTTGATGTTTCATTTCAATCTGTTGTGAAATTGCTTCCGGTAGATCATTTGAATTTTCTTTCACAGCCATCTCGGTAGAATATGCTAACAGATCCATTTCCATTTGTTTACTGTATTCATTTAGATGTTTCGATTCAAGTTCTTTTACTGATTTTCTAGTAAATACAGCAGCTGCCAGATAAGCATCCTCCTTTAAACCACCAGCTCGTTTGATTAAATCTCCAAGACATTCACCTTCAAATAAAATATAATTACCAGGATAAACAAACTGACCACTTAGTTTAATTTTCTTTTCATCTTCCCATCCTTTTTTGTTTCGAATAAAAACCCTGTCCATTTTTTGTAGAGAGTAATTATGTTCAGGTAAATTGTCCATTGCCAGTTCAACAGAGAAATCATATTTTTCAGTTACTATTTCTATATTTTCAAGATATTTCCTTCTGTAGATTTCTCCACGTATCGGACTTGCTTCTTCAGTCAAGCCACCCGCCTGAAGTATCAAATCACGAATAGTCATGTTGTTCAATAGTTTATATTCACCTGGATAAGTTACAGCACCCTCTATATATACGGTTCGTACAGGTTCAAAAAAGTCACGGTTATAAATAACTATCTGGTCTTTTGGCTTTAAAGTTAAATTATCAGCTGATAATGAATCGTCCAATACATTTTTAAGATTGAATGTAATTATTCTTTCAAGAAAATCAGGAGGATCTTGCCGTAAAATAACCGCATATTCAAAATATGTTTCCGGAAGTAATAATTCGTAGCTAAATAAGATATCTCTTATACGCATATTTTCTTTATATTCCAGTTTTCCGGGTCTCTTGACATTACCACTTAAATGGATTGCGTTGTGATTTTTTTCCAGTACAGGATAAATTTTAACAATGTCCCCATCCTTAATTTCAAAAGATGGTAAATCATTATGTTCCGAATTGTAATCAAGCACTACCTGATAATCATTATTAATAAATCGTTCAATTTGAATTTTGTTTGTCCATGCAGAAGGAGTAAAACCACCGGCATACTTTACTAGCTGGTTTAAATTTAATTTATCATTGAATTCATATAGAGCACTTCTCCTTACATTTCCCGCAATTGCAGCCATATTTTTTACAATTGGTACAAGAATGACATCACCAGATTGTAACCTTAATCCAGTATTATCTATTCCATTAAATAAAAAGTCATAAAAATCAATACTGGTTTCTATTTTCCCATTGCGTTTCAGTTGAATATTTCGCAGAGATCCATTTTTTGTAGGGCCTCCGGCAGCAAAAAGAGCATTTGTAACATTAGATAATGCACTTAATGTATAATAACCGGGTGAAACGACTTCACCGACTATATATATTCCAATAGTTCTGAGTTCACCCATTGATACAGAAGCATTTACACCCTCTATTTTGCCAACGCGATTAATAATATTTTCACGCATTGTATTGAAAGGGGTTCCTGCTACAGAAACAGGTCCGATTCTTGGAATATTGATTTTTCCATTTCTGTCAACCTTTAACCTGTATTCTTCATTTATTCTTCCCCAAAGCATCACAATAATTTCATCATCACTACCGATTGGATAATTAGACGGAACAGTAACAAAATCAGAAGGAGCAAATGTTGATGGCTTTGAATTGTTAAATATATCGTAACCAAAGTTTTTAAGGGTTGGTAATAAACTATCAGGATTAATATCTATGCCTTGAATTAATTTTTCGTAAACAGATAATTTTTTGGAATGTATAGAATCAATGCTGTTTGAATACATTGAATCAGTTTTGATGACTTGAGGAATTTTTGCGGTATCATTTTTAAAGCTATCAAATAATTTTTTTGATTCTAAAGAATTGACGTCTTTAGGAACCAAATTGTTTTTATAATATTGATTTATTAAGTTTGTATCAAGTTTTTGTGTAAGATTTGTAGCCTGTGGAATAGAGAAAATTCCAGTGAAAATAAATAATGCAAAAATTAACATTTATTAGAAACCTCTTTAACGTCAAAGATAATACCATTTTTTACAAGATATTTATTATAATAATCTATTCCTTTTGATATGAAAAAATTGTGTTTTACCGTAATAATTATTGCTTCATAAAAATTATCTTCAGGTGTTTCAATTAACTTGATTCCATATTCATTTTGCACATCTTCAGGATTTGCAACAGGATCCCACACATCAGCAATAACACCGAAACTTTCTAATTCCTGAATAATATCAATTACTTTTGAGTTTCTGATATCCGGAACATTTTCTTTAAATGTAATACCAAGAACTAAAACTTTTCCCTCCATTACATTCAATTTTTTATGGATCATTTTTTTAATCAATTCTCTGGCGAAATATCTCCCCATTGCATCATTAATTCTTCTCCCTGCCATAATTATTTGTGGGTGATGACCGATTTCTTCTGCTTTATACGCAAGATAATATGGATCCACTCCAATGCAATGTCCTCCTACCAAACCGGGTTCAAATGGTAAAAAATTCCATTTTGTAGATGCTGCTTCAAGAACTTCTCTTGTAGAAATACCAAGTTTATCGAATATTATACGTAATTCATTCATTAAAGCTATATTGATATCCCTTTGAGTATTTTCAATCACTTTTGCAGCTTCTGCTACCTTTATAGATGAAGCTTTATGAATACCAGCTTTTACAGCAGTTCCATAGACAGTGGCTATTTTTTCGAGAGTATCATCTGTATCACCAGAGACAATTTTTTTTATTGTTGAAAAAGTATGAACCTTATCTCCTGGATTGATGCGTTCTGGGGAGTAACCAATATTGAAATTTTCTTTCCATTTTTTTTTCGAGTATTTTTCTAGAACAGGTACACATTCATCTTCAGTAACCCCGGGATATACCGTAGATTCGTAGACGACTATACTTCCATCAGAAAGATTTGACCCAACGGTTTCAGATGCTTTAAGAAGGGGTGTTAAATCTGGTCTTTTATTTTTATCTATAGGTGTAGGAACAGCAATAATTATAAAATTGCCTTTTCTGATTACATCAGGATCTGTCGAGAAAACGGTTTTTGTTTCAGATAATAATTTATCAGATACTTCACCGGTTGGATCTTTCCCATCAAGCAGAGATTTAATACGATTTTTGTTAATATCAAAACCAATAACATTAAAATACCTGGACAATTCTATTGCCAAAGGTAAACCAACATATCCAAGGCCAACAACACAAATCTCAGGTTTATACATTTTATCTCCATGTTGTGATAAATCATGATATTAAGAATAATGAGAAAATACAACAAGTTATGAAAATATGCGAGAACAAGTTCATGTTTTATAAAATGAATTATACCAGGAAATAAAATTTTTTATTCCCGAATCAATATTTGTTTCAGGCACATAACCAAGCTCTTTGATTTTTGAAATATCGGCAACAGTTTCAACAACATCACCAGGTTGAATTGGAGCAAATTCACGAATAGCTTTTTTACCGATATTTTTCTCAATTTCCGAGATGAAGTCCATGAGGTTCTCGGCTTTATCATTTCCTATATTATAAATTTCATATGGTTTGGGATTATTAATAACCCTGATAACACCATCAACAATATCGTCAATGTATGTAAAGTTTCTGATCATTTTTCCATTATTAAAAATTTTAACCGGTTTATTTTCAACAATGGCTTTTGTAAAAATAAAGAGAGCCATGTCTGGTCTCCCCCATGGGCCATAAACGGTGAAAAATCTTAAACCGGAACAGGGAATCCCATATAAATGGTTGTAACAATGAGCTGTTAATTCATTACTTCTTTTTGTTGCAGCATATAAAGATATTGGTTTTTCAACAGGGTCAGATTCAGAGAATGGTAGTTTAGTATTACCACCATACACAGAAGAAGAAGAAGCATAAACAAAATTGTGTATATTGAATTTTCGAGCTATTTCCAACATATTCAAAAATCCTTCATTGTTAGATTTTTGATATGCAAATGGATTTGTCAGTGAATAACGAACACCTGCTTGTGCAGCCAGGTGGCAAATTTTTTGGGGTTTGAAATTTGTAAAGATTTTTCCAAGTTTTTCAAAATCACAAATATCAACTTTGAAAAAATGGAAATTTTCATATTTTTTTAGATTGGATAGTCTGGCTTCCTTTAATGCGGGATCATAATAATTATTTATATTATCAATTCCAATAACATGTTCTCCGGAATCCAGTAATTTTAAACATACATGGTATCCAATAAAACCAGCTGCACCAGTTATGGTAATCATAGAGTATTCTCCGAAAATTTAGGTTTAACGTTTGCATCACCCCCCCTGATCAGGGCTCCTCTGGACAGAACCAGTCGCCTGTAATGGTATTGATCTATCAGGAAAAGATCATGTGTAGCCAGGATAACAGTAGTTCCCCAACTGTTTATAGTTTGCAGTAGCTTAAAAATTTCCAAAGAAACATCTTTATCCAGATTTCCAGTTGGTTCATCTGCTAAAAGTACCCAGGGATCATTCACGATAGCTCTAGCGATACTTACTCGTTGTTGTTCTCCACCTGAGAGTTGGTTGGGATAATTGAAACACTTATGGCTTAAACCGGTTAAGGCAAGAACTTCAAATACCTTTCTTTTAATTTCTCTTTCTTTAGTACCTGTTACTCTTAAAGCAAAAGCAACATTTTCAAATACATTACGATCGTTAAGTAAACGAAAATCCTGAAAAACAATTCCCAGCTTTCGTCTTAAAAAAGGCAGATCCCGATTGCGTACATACTTTGAATCATATCCACATGTAAAAACATGGCCAGAAGAAGGTTTTTCCTCCATGTAGATATGTTTTAATAATGTAGTTTTTCCGGCACCACTGGCACCGGTTAGAAATACAAATTCAGCTTTATCGATTAAAAAGGAAACATCATTTAGTGCCTCATATATACCATCATAGATTTTTGTTACATGCGTAAACTGTATCATGATCAAATTTTCTGTAAAAGAAAATGAATTCTTTCTGATTCTAATGAATATTCATCAAAAGAATAATCATCCCAAATTCCCAGAATCGAAAAATCAGACAAATTAATAGTTTTCTTAATTAACCTGGGAGAGAAAACTTTTTGAACATGGTGTTCTTCATATCTATTGTATTCTGAATTATTATTGTTGGCTTTTCTAAAAATGGTAAAATCGTTATACTGTTTTGAATCACTTTTATTATAATAACTATGCCGTAAATAAAAACAATCGCCAAAATCTTCATAATCTACATAATCAGAAAAATAACGCAGTGAATTTGTTTCTGTAGTTATATCAAACAGGAATAACCCATCTCTGTCTAAACACATTGATACTTGTTCAAAAAGCCTTGAGTAATCTTTGAGGTTTTGGAGATAATTTATACCATCATATAGAAATATCACGAGGTCAAACTTAGATGTAATGGGTAAATAACGGCAATCGCAGCAGAAAAAAGGCAGATTTTTTTTTAGGGCTTCTCTGCACATGGAATAACTGTAATCTGAACCGGAATATGAGTATCCAGATTTTATTAATTTTTTTGCAAGTGTACCGGTACCACCGCCGATTTCAAATATCCTGGGTTTTGTATTAAGGAAATATTTTGAATTTATCCTTTTTATTAACTTTACCCAATCATCGTAATTAACATGACGCATTACCTTGTCGTATACAGGTGCAAGAGCATTGTATTTCACAAAAAGCAAATCCTTATTTTATGAAGCATATTCCCGAAAAATTAATACTGTTAAATCCTTATTTCAATAAAAATATCTTTACGCCATTTCTCTACCAAATCACGTAATTTCTTTTGTGCCATTATATCTATTGTTTTTTCTTCAAGAATTTTGTAATCATCTTCCAGAGTTAATTTTCGATTATCTTTTCTATCATTTATCCTGTAGATAGATACTATATTGTTTTCCTTAATTGGTTTTGTAATTTCACCGGGTTTTAATTGTTCAATAGAAGTTCTTAATTGGGAAGATAAAGACAGGAGTATATTCCACCCGAGATATTCTTTTTTACTTTTTGTAGATTTATCTACGCAGTATTTAACTACGGCATTTTCAAAATCTTTTTTGGATTTGCAAGCTGAAGAAATTGAATCAAGAGTTGCATAAACGGCATTAATTTCGTTTTCTGAAGGTTTTATTTCAATAAAAATTTGACGAATATGGACTTTTTGGTCTGTTTTTTCAACTACCTTAATAATATGGAAACCAAGGCGGGTTCTGAATGGTTCGCTTACCTTTCCAGGTGAGAGTTTAAAAGCTTTTTCTTCAAAGGTAAGTTCGTTTAAACTTCCTTTTTCAATAAACCCAAGATCCCCCCCAATTGATGCTTCCGGACCTTCAGAATATTTTTTTGCTAATTCCTCGAAACTTTCGCCATTGTCTAGTTTGTTCTTTATTGAATTAATTTTTTTATACGAATCCTGCAAAATAGATTCTGTTGGTTTAAGTTCGAGGGAAAGTTTTGATAAAGACACACTCTCTCCCACATCTGGCAGACTATCCTTGTATTCATTGAAAAAATTTTCAACATCTTTTCGTGTAATTTTTATGTCATAAAGATATGATTGATGTAATTTTTGTTTATAAAGCTGCTCTCTTATAGCTTTTCGTGCTTCTGTCTTAAATTTGGTTAACGAAATACCCTGTTGGCGACGGATTTCAGATTCAAGACTATCCAATGTAAGGTTGTTCTGCTGAAGTAACATATTAATATGATTCTCAAGTGCTTTATCTACTTCCTGATCCTTTACAGATATCATGCTGTCATTTTTGGCATAAACTAACAACACTTTTCCATCAATTAATTCATTTAAAAACCGATTTCTGAAATCTGACAAATTAAGGGAATCTTTGTTATTGAAATCATTAAGCCGTAACATAGTGTATGCATCTAATTCAGATTTTAAAATTATTTCATCTCCAATAATCGCTGCGATCCCATCCAATCTATTGTCCTGGGCGTGAATGAAAAAAGCAAATACCAGTAAAATAAACCCTCTTGTTACTATGTTTTTCATTAATTCTCCTCATTTTCTTGTTTATTGGTCAAACTGTCCCTGATATTTTCATTTCTATTCCCAGGGATAAGATCCACATTAAATTCTACATCTGTTTTTAGTCTTAATTCAGAAAGCAGATTTTCCAGACTTTGCTTTTGCATTTTTGTAGATAATCTATTTATTATTTCATCTTTGACTTCTTCCTGAAGACATATACCGCCTTTTTCCAGTTTGTCCAAAACAAGAATTACATGATATCCCATTTCTGAATATATAGGCCTGGTAATACCATTAATCCTGCAAGAACTAATAGCTTGTGCAATATCAGGTGGTATGTTCTCAAGAGCTAAATAAGGAACGTACGATAAATCGGAAACAGGAAGTTTGGAATAGTTTGAAGCAAACTCCAGGAAATTTTCGGAGTCTGCATTCCTGATAATATGCCATGCAGTTTTTTGATCATCAACAATAACCTCAAGATATTTGGCTACATCACTTTCGCGAATGAATTCTTCTTTATGTTTAGAATAATACTCATTGATTATATTATCATCAATAATTGAAGACTCGTTAAGAGTTGAATATCTATTAATCATTTCTGCTGCAAGGAGATTTTTTTTCATTTCTTTCAAACGGTTTTTCATTTGTTGTTCACGGTCAATTTTACGTTGAATTGCTTCTCTATAGAGAAGTTCCGTATGAATCCATTGTTTTACATAATTGATATTCTGTTCATGAGTAATCGCATTATTATATTCAGGTGGAATGGATTTATTCAAATCATCAATAGTAAGAATGCTTTTGCCAACTCTTGCAATAACTGGACTGGAAACTTTATTTTCACAATTCAATAAAAACAGAACCGGAAGTAATAAATTGATCAGAATGTAATATTTATTTTTAATTTTATTCATTTTCTACCTTTCAACTCAAAAGCACTGATTTTTTCTGTTTAAAACAATCCTGCCTTTTACCATCTCTATAATTGCGATAACCTAATATTGAAAAAGATACATGATGTTATAATCAAAATCCATGTAACTAATAAATAGAAAATTATAAAATAAAAAAGATAATATTACCATTTTTGAAAAAATTCTACTTACAATTTAAACTGGTGAAATTACATGAACAGATTCTTTTGGACCAAAACAGCTTAGAATATTTAAAACCTCCGAGACCTGTTCGCTATTAAATTTAGATAAAAGTGGGGTTTTTATTGAAACAGGAATTTCATTTTGAATTTCGAAATTTCTATTACATCTTTCAAACAGCATTTTTATACTGTCTTTAATTCTTTCCTCATTACCTTCAAATATTAGTATCAATTCATTATTTTTATTAATGGCCAGTCTCGAACATCCGGCATTTCCAGCCAAAATTTTAATTTTCATAAGTTTTAACAATGAATTTACACATTCTGGAATTGGGCCAAATCTGTCGTTTAAATTTTCTTCAATGGTTGTAATCTCTTCTATTGATGATACAGAAGACAACTCCTGATAAATTGAGATCCTTGTGGAGTTATCTGAAATATATTCTGAAGAGATATACGCATCGGTGTTAATTTCAATTTTCACTTCCTGTTTTCTTAAAACCGGTTTTTCTCCCTTTAACTCATTAACCGTATCTTGTAATAATCTGCAATAGAGTTCAAAACCGACAGCAGCAATAAATCCATGTTGTCTTGTTCCTAAAATATTACCAGCCCCCCGGATTTCAAGATCTCTCATTGCAATTTGAAAACCAGACCCTAAATCTGTATACTGTTCAAGTGCTTTTAGTCGTCTTAAGGAAATCTCACTGATTTTTTTAAATGATGGTACAAGAAAATAGGCAAAAGCCTGTTCTGATGATCGCCCAACCCTTCCCCGAAGCTGATACAACTGTGACAGCCCGAGAGTATCTGCTTTGTTTACGATAATGGTGTTAACATTGGGAATATCAAGGCCATTTTCAATAATAGCAGTTGAAAGCAGAATGTCGTATCGACCAGCTACGAACTCCTTCATAATTGTTTCAAGTAATTTTTCATCCATTTGGCCATGTGCAGATATAACCCGGGCTTTTGGTACAAGCTGCTCAATTTTATCTTGTAAAAGGCTGAGATTTTTTATTCTGTTATTTACAAAGTACAATTGGCCACCTCGATCCAGTTCATGTTCAATTGCTGATTTCACAAGTTCATCATGATACTCAGAAACATTTGTCTCAATTGGAAGGCGATTTCGGGGAGGGGTGTTAATGATTGACAAATCTCTTGCTCCAACTAGAGACATGTGAAGTGTACGAGGAATAGGAGTTGCAGTCATTGAAAGAACATCAACTTTATATCTGAACTGCTTTAATTTTTCTTTGTGATTTACACCAAAACGTTGTTCTTCATCTATGATTAATAAACCTAAATTTTTAAAGCTGATATCTGCAGAAAGGATTCGATGTGTTCCTATAAGAATGTCTATTTTACCATCCTTAAGATTTTGTATGATTGGTTTCTGTTCTCTACTTTTCAAAAAGCGGCTTAACATGGATATTTTAATTGGAAAATCTGCCATTCTTTCACAAAATGTGGAATAATGTTGTGCGGCAAGAATTGTAGTTGGTGCCAAAACTGCAACCTGATAGCCCGACATCACAGCTTTAAAAACAGCACGCATTGCTACTTCTGTTTTCCCGAAACCTACATCTCCACAAATTAACCTGTCCATTGGTTTTGATGATTCCATGTCGGTTTTTGCATCTTTTATTGCTTTAATTTGATCGGGTGTCTCCTCATAAATAAATGAGTCTTCAAACTCCTTTTGCCACAAATTATCCGGTTGAAAACGGATGCCCTCAAGAAATTGACGTTTGGCATAAAGATCAATAAGCTCTTGTGCCATTTCCTTTAATGATTCACGAGTACGATTCTTTAGTTTTTCCCAACCTGAAGTTCCAATTTTAGAAAGAACTGGCGAACTGGAATCTTTTCCGACATATTTTTGAACTTTATAAAAATCTTCAACAGGAACGTATACCTTTGAATTATCTGCATATAACAGAACCATACAATCATTCTGTGTTTCTCCGGTTTTAATACGTTCCACTCTTAAAAATCTGGCAATCCCATGATCTTCGTGAACAACGTAATCTTGAGGAGAAAGAGAATCAAAACTCAGAACAGGAATACTGCTTTTTTGTTTTTTGGTACGAACCGGTTTGGGAGGATGATTATAAATCTGGGTTTCAGTATAAATTAAAAAACCGGTTTCTTTAATAACGAAACCCTTTTGAAGATAGCCGATCACAATTTCCAAACATGGGCAGCTCTCCTCTAAAAACTCCTGTATTCTTTCAGCATGTCCCAAATTATTACACAATAAAATGCAACGCAGGTTTTCTTTACAATGGCTGTTTATATTTTCAGTTAAAGCATTAACATCCTGGGGAAATTGTGGCTGCCCGGTAACATCAACATTGAATATAACTGTATCATTGGGGATATCTATTGTATCCAGGTATATAGTATCAAACAAACTAAGATCATCATTTATTTGCTTTGGGTTGTATAAAAGTTGATCCGGATTGGATAAAAACGGGCGGTAAAGATCTGCAACACGTTCCAGGTGTCGTTGATAATTTTGTCTGGATTCATCCAGACGACGATTTAATGGAATAATATCATCCCATACAACTACTGTGTTATCAGAAAGATAATCAAGTATGGAAGCATGAGATGGGTCGAA
>JAAYEB010000066.1 GCA_012728995.1 Fibrobacter sp.
CTGTATGCTAAAAGGGATACACTGAAAAATTCCGCTGAAGTTGATGTTATTTCTTATGAACCACTGGTATTTAAAACAGCGGTTGTACCTGATATAATTGCTTTGGGCAGCACAGATTCACTTGTCTTTATTGTTCCAACAGAACGTAAAGATACGCTTACCTGTAAGCTGCTTAATGAGGATTATTTTTCTGAAACAGAGATCTCTGCTTCAACAGAATCTGCTGATTCTGTTGTTATTGTTTTTACGCCTGAAACAAAAGGACAGCGTGAATTTGCTATGCTTATTACAAATGGACATATCAAGGATACATTGAATTATGAGGTGCTTGTTTCAGAAAAAATTCCGGTATGGAATATAACCGAAAAAGCAATTGATGCAGTTGAAGGAGAAGAAACCAGTGTTGATCTCAGAGATTTCATAAATGAGTCTTTTTCCGGTGATTTCAGTCTGGATTCTGATTCAGGAGAAATAGAAGATACAATATGGAAATGGACACCATCATGGGGTTCTGCTGAATCAATAACCGCAGAAATTTCTGCTTCATACGATTCCGATGTGTACAAACTGGAACTGATTATTTCTGTAGCTGAAGGTGACACAACCGGTCCGACAATAAAGCTTTTGCATTCATCAATGGATGACACCATTATTGGATCTTCGCAGATCACTATCGCGGCAATCGTTACAGATTCTCAGGCTGGTGTTTCGTCTGTAACACTTAACTTTAATTCAAAATCTTCAGTAATGACTTTAAGAGATGACAGTATCTACGAAGGATCTATAACGGAACTTGAAAATGGACAAAGAACGAAAATAACGATTGTAGCTGAAGACGGTTCGATGCAAAAAAATTCAAATGAATATGTTTTTTATATTACTTATGATTCTACCATTGGAGATAATGAAGCACCTGTTATTACTCAGGTATCAGGTCCCGAAAATAACAGCCGGATAACGGACGTACAGATACCGCTTTCGTTTTCTGTAACTGATGATTCCGATATTGATTCGGCATACTGGACTCTTGACGGTATTTTCAAGGGAACACTGGCACAGAACGGAAACATCTATTCACTTTTCGGTACATTGGGTGAATATGGATCAAATGAAATAGAAATATTCGCGGTAGATAAATCTGTAAACAGAAACCACGGTTCACTAGAACTGGTTTTTGATTACAATACTGAAATTACCAGTATAGATATCATTTCGCCCGAAGACGATATTTCCGATGTTGATACAAGCAATGTTACTTTTAAATGGAGTGGTGGAAATGATGAAGACGGAGATACTGTATTTGTTGAGTTACTTTACGGCACGTCAAAAACCAGCCTGAATAAAAAAATTACCGGAATAAACTGCGATACTCTTGATTTAACTGAAGAATTAAAATCTTATACCGAATACTTTTGGCAGGTTGTTGCTTATTCAAAAGTGTATCCCGACACAGTGAAATCATCTATTTACAGTTTTAAAACAGAAGCAGTTCCACCGAAAATAATAACTCAACCAGATAAAAATATTGATATTGCTATTGGCGAAAAAGTTTTATTGCGGGTAAATGCAACCGGAAACCCGGAACCATCATTTATATGGAAAAAAGATGAAAACCTTTTAAGCGGAGAAATTAATGATTCACTTGTGATTGATTATGTTTCATTAACCGATTCCGGAGGGTATACTGTTGAAGTGTACAATGAAGGCGGCACGACAGTAAGTGACCAAATTGATTTGAGGGTTATATATCCTGTAAAGGTGTCGGCTGGTTATTTTCACAGCCTGATACTTAAAAATGATGGTTCGTTGTGGGCATGTGGGACCAATAATTACGGACAGCTCGGAAATGGAAAGAATAATATGATAAACGATGATCCTTTTGAAATTATGAATAATGATGTAGTGAATATGGCTGCTGGTGGTTTCTATAGCCTTATACTAAAAAAAGATGGCTCCTTATGGGCGTGCGGACAAAATTCTGAAGGACAGCTTGGAAATGGAACTAATGATAACGAAAACGTTCCTGTTAAAATAACGAATAATGTAGCGAATATCGCTGCTGGTTATAATTACAGTCTTATTCTGAAAAATGATGGTTCCTTGTGGGCATGTGGATATAATTATTACGGACAGCTCGGGAATGGAACTAATGATGACAAAAACACTCCTGATTCAATTATGAATAATGTAGCAAATGTCGCTGCTGGTTGTAATCACAGTCTTATACTGAAAACAGATGGCACCTTGTGGGTATGTGGGGATAATTCTTACGGACAGCTTGGGAATGGAACTAATAAAAATGAAAACACACCTGATTCAATTATGGATGATGTGGCAAATATCGCTGCTGGTGAGAACCATAGCTTGATACTTAAAAACGATGGTTCCCTGTTGGTATGTGGGTTTAATTATTACGGGCAGCTTGGTAATAAATCCAATGATGACATAAACTATCCAGAAAAAATTATGAATGATGTAGCGAATGTCGCTGCTAAGAGTAATCACAGTCTTATACTTAAAAACGATGGTTCCTTGTTGGCATGTGGTTCGAATTTTTACGGCCAACTTGGAAATGGAACTAATGATAACATAAACGTTCCTGATTTAATTATGGACGATGTAGCGAATATCGCTGCTGGTAGCGATCACAGTCTTATACTGAAAAATAATGGTACCTTATGGGCATGTGGTTTTAATATGTTAGGTCAACTCGGTGATGGCACAACAGAAAACAAAAGTACACCGTTTCGTATTATTCCAAAGTCGACCGATCCTTAAAATGGGTCGGTCTGGAATTATAAAAACAATTAATTACGGCCAAAACCTATTGCTTATTATCAAATAACAGGCATAAGGGATGGCCTGTGCTCATAGATCCATAATGACGCACAGAAAAAAGGCGGAAAATATTGTTTCCTGCAACATGCTGAAGACAATGGGTGTAATATTCCTTCAAATATCCCGCTTGCATCCAACAGTAATCATGTGGTGAGATGGTCGACTTTTTTTGACAGTTTCCCATCTTATTTTAAGTGGTCTTATCCGTATTGTCTATCATGCAGCCTTCTTTAATATAATTTCTCCATTATATATTTGTGCAGGAAAATAGTAATCAAGGGATTGATGTTCTCTTCTGTTATTGTAACGATCAAAGAAATCACATAATCCACGTTAACAGGATCTGACATCTCCATAGTCTTTCAGGAAAACATCTTCATACTTGACCGTACGCCAAAGGCGCTCTACAAAAACATTGTCCAGTTCTCTGCCACGGCCGTCCATGACTACTGTGGTATTGGCAACAAAAGCAGCTCTCAGAAGAGGGGCATAGATAAGGTAGCGATTATGTTCAAGTGGAATAGAATAAAGTTCAGCAGATATTACAGGTTGAATCTCTTTACCTTTTAAAAATTTTAATAATGATACTGGTGAGTCGTATCAACAGGCAAAAGATGTACTCCAAGTGCACCTGACGTTTTGGGTTCACCATTCCATCGATACAACAGATGTCATAGTGAGAAAAAAGCAATTATAGACAATTGCAGCCAATGCAGTTACAACGTTACAACACCTGATTTAACTCTGGTAAAAATCAGGTGTTGTAACGACGGTCTACTTTAGCTGTTAAACGATGGCGTTGTGTCAGAACTGGTTAATGAAGTCCCAAGTCATTTGAGGCATCCATGACTCCTGGTCGGTATGTCCACCGCCAAAGGTGACGACTTTCACCGGATATCCTTCATTGCAACCCTGATAGTCATGAACCTTGTAACCGCCGCCGCTCGAGGTATTAATGGTCGTCGGATTATCACACCCGTTATCTTCTGCATGGCCGATTACACAATATTTCCCACCTCTGCCACCTTGATCCCAGGGACAGGTACCATCACTCAAACCAGTGGTCTGCATATATGCAATGGGTTCGTGTTTATTGATTGGAAGGTAAATGTTGTAATTGGCCGGCGCATAGGTTACAACAGCCCGCAGTTGTTGCTGATGATTGGTTGAGAGTGAATAAGAATACATGGCACCAAAACTGAAACCGACACTGAATACTCGCGCAGTATCGATGCAAAGTTTCTCTTTCGCCAGTTTCAACAACTCGTCAAACAGGACATGATCGTTGCTGTTATTAGCGTCACTTTTCCAGAGGGGGCAGTTACCACACATTGAGGACATACTGGTTTGGGTGCCTTCCGGGGCGATCCAGATAAAATTTTTATCTCTATCGAACTGTTGCAAACGGTAGAACCCATCATTTTTAACACCATTCATATTGCTGTTCATACAATGCATTCCAAAAAGCAACTTATAGGGTTTATCCGGATTGTAGTTGTCGGGAACAACCACAAGGTATTTCCTCTGTTCACCTGCAATGGAAATAGTATATTGTCCGGTTTTAAGATCACTGAGCGCTTTTCCACATCCTATACTTCTCCCTGTATCTGGTGAAGTAGCTTCAGACTCAAGAATAATATCAAAATCCATTTCATATGATGTAATCGGCTCTACCTTGTCCTTGTATCCCTCTGCTGTAACCTTGAGTGTATCGTTGATGGCTGCAATTTTCATAAGATCTGCCGATCTTGTTGCAGAATTACCAGCAGCTACCTGATTGATAAAGAAACTGCCATTCTGAAGCGGGAGATACTTGAATGTTCTGGTATCGTTTCCGAGGGCAACCCGTATAATCAGTACCTGGGAAGCCAAAACATTTTCCTTGATGCTGAAGCGGTAGAAACCTGATGAGAGGTTCTTTTGTGCAACGCGCTTAAGGAGATTCCCTTTAACATTAAATAGTTCGATTTGCAATGGTGTTGTTTCCGGAAAACTGAACACCAGGTTGTCGTTCTCCACAATGAAATTTTTAAACTCCGGCTGCAGTTGACGAACAACTGCCACTTCAGTATGTTTGATCTCGTACATGCCATCGGTACCGGTAGTATCTGTCAGCCCCTGATTAACGAGGGTAACAACTGCACCGGCAATCGGATCACGATCACTGTTGGTTATTTTTCCACGCAGATTAATTGTTTGAGCATTAATTGCCAAACTGATTAAAATAAAAAAGCAGAGTTTAATTCCACGATACACAATTGGCCTCCATTTCCAGGTCACAAAGGGAACTGATTATTAAACTGTTAAATCCTGTTATTATTATTTCTTAATATAAGATTATTTTGTTATTAAAAGATTTTTTTTTGATTTTTACTGTCAATTTTCGTTGAAGCTTACTTCAACAAAAAATTATAAGTTAATTAACAAATAATCAGTATAATTTTTTTTAATAATTTTATTTTTAATAATTTTTGATTAATAAACAGCTTACCATAAACTCCGAGCACTGTTTGTTTCGTCTGTTAAATGAGAATAAGAAAAATTATTTACGCTGTGGGACAGCATCTGGTCGGGAATGATTATGTATGCAGCCGCAACAGTTGTATTTACCGCTTTTAAATATTAATATATGGGACAGCATAATATTTTTAAAAACAATATTGTCAAGTAAAATGTGTGAACCGGGTAGATATGAACTTAAAAGAACATTGATTAAATCAGGTTGTTTTCAGCAATTTCAAAGGTGTAATTATGTAAATGCGAAATGGTAGTGATTTGTATCTTATTATTTTCCGATTTTTCTGTAAATCGAAACTATTCACAGGTTTCCACACGCCCCCAAAACGAAAGTTACAAAGCTGAAATGAACTATCGCGGGGGTCGTGTGCGCTCGGCGATCATGATGATCTAAAATATTAAAAATCAGTTGGCAAAAGCTGCAATGTGTATTTTGGGTGAGCACGCGAAAAAGGCCCTTAAAACCATATCGCCGTTATATATTCTTATATACAGAGCACACAAAAAGAGAATATCAGAATCAGGTATTGGCATGTTAGGCAGAATTATCGACTCTTACATCTATTTGTTATATAATGTATGTTATATAATATAGTTAAAAAAAATTTGCACCAGATTCCAATCCCGGCAAATCACTTCCGGGTTAAGGAGAATGTATGAAAAAAAGTGTACTTACGATTATTTTACTGTCCGCTGTTTCATTTGCACAACTGCAGTATGCGGGAAATCAGCACTTTAAAGTCGATCAGTTCGGGTATCATCCAACTGAAGAGAAGGTTATGGTGATCTCTCAGGCTCAGGAAGGATTTAATGCCGATACCGAAGGTTCTTTCGTACCGGGCGAAAACCTTGAGGTTAGAATATGGTCGGAGGGAAACATGGGAAATGAAATAATCTATACTGGTTCTCCGGTAATCTGGAATGAAGGAAAAACCGACGAACTGAGCGGGGACAAGGGATGGTGGTTTGATTTTTCTTCAGTGACTTCTCCCGGTGAATATGTTGTGTATGATCCCGTTAATGATGTGCGGTCTCATCCATTCAGAATAGCGGATGATGTTTTCGAAGATGTTTTGAAAGCTGCGGTTAAATCCTACTATTTTCAGCGGGAAGGATTTGCCAAAGAGGCTCCCTATGCGGGTGTGTGGACCGATGATGCCAGTCATATGCAGGATATCGCGGCTCTTGATCTGGCAACAAAATCGATCGAACGGGATGTGACTGGTGGATGGATGGATGCCGGTGATCAGAACAAATATGTTACCTTCGCGGTCAGTGTCATTCACGATCTGCTGATTGCCTTTGAGGAAAATCCCCTGGTGTTTACCGACGACTTCAATATCCCCGAAAGCGGCAATGGCGTTTCCGACCTTCTCGATGAACTTGTCTGGGAGCTTCAGTGGGTGGTCAAAATGCAGGACAGTGACGGTGGTGTGTTTATCAAAACCGGTGCACTCAATCATGACGATCCCAGTCCGCCCAGTGCAGATACTCGTCAGCGCTATTATGGACCCAAATGTACCAGCTCCGGTTTAGCCGCTGCTTCCACATTTGCACATGCATCAATGGTGCTCGCTGCAATACCATTGTATGCCGATTTCGCACAGGACCTTGCTGACCGTGCTGAAATGGCCTGGGACTGGGTGGAACAGACAAGGGCTGTAAACGGATTTCAGACCGACTGCGATGCCGGATCAGAACGTATTCAAAGCGGTAATGCAGACAGAAGTGAACAGGAACAGGAAGAGCAGGCGGTTACCGCAGCGGTTTTTCTTTACGCTCTTACCGGGGATGCAAAGTATAATACCTATGTAGTTGAAAATTATGAAAAAAGTGAACTCATGACAAATAACTGGTGGGGGCCGTACAAGATAAGTTTCCAGGATGCAATGTTGCGTTATACAACTCTTGATGGTGCTGATGATGAGGTGGTTGCTTCTGTACTCGCGCTCAAGCAAGACAATTCTGCTGGCGGCGATTATTATGATATAAGTGTAGATGACGCTCTGTACCGGGCTTTTATGCCGGCTGCTGCGTTTCACTGGGGGCACAGTGCGGTCAGAGGCAACGGTGGAAATATCGTTATGCAGAACGTGCGCTACAATGTCAATCCGGATAAAAAAGATCATTTTATTCACCGGGCCCGGCAGATGCTGCACTGGTTTCACGGTGTAAATGCACTGGGTAAAGTGTATCTGACAAATATGTATGAATATGGAGCCGAAAACAGTGCCTATGAGATTTTCCATTCCTGGTTCGCTCAGGGTACCCGGTGGCAGAATGCGCTGACCGGTGATGGTCCTGCTCCGGGAATCGTACCGGGCGGTCCAAATAAGGATTACGGATACAAGGAGGGTGATCCGGCGAGAAACTGGTATGGTCTTCACACAGTAAATCTGAAGCCGCCTTATGGTCAGCCGCCCGAAAAAAGCTACAAAGATTGGGGGGCATCATGGGTAACCGAAGGATGCATAGATAATCAGTGCCAGGAAGCATCATATGCGATTACCGAAAATGCTATCTATTATCAGGCTGCATATGTAAGATTGCTGAGTTATTTTGCTTCCGCGGATAATTCATCATCTATCTCTGTGGACAATAATCGCTCTTTCGGACGTGGATTACCAGAATTTGCCTGCAGGGTAATAGCCGGGAATCTGGTGATTTCGGGGTTGGAGGGACACGCGGGCACGATTATCCTGTGTTCACTGAATGGAAAAGTTGTCGCGCGGCGAACCGTAAAGGGGCGGATGCAGGCACGAATTCCTCTGGATGATATGGCCACTGGAGTCATGATTGTCGAACTGAAGTCAAATAACAGGAGGACATTTTCAACTTTTGTTAATCATTGAGTACTTGGGAAGAAGAATGCGGCTGCAGATTCAGGGAGTTTTTATCGGACGAGAGATGTAATGGCTAATGATGGAACTCCTGAAATTTAACATCTGTATAAACAAATCCCTTGATCTGGTGTACGCGATTTAGTATTGTCTTGAGCAGCATGTGGTCCTTTCAATTATAGAAACTTTCTTGCTAAAAAGAATCTACTATTTGAAAATCCACATGCTTACTTTTTACCCACAAATTCTCCTATAAAGCCAGAATAATTATAGACAGGACAGGTGGGCGAATTATCGGTATGTATCTCTGCCTGCCAGACAGGGAACAGTACTTTTGGTTTTAGCTGAAGCGGATAAGTGCCTGGATGAGTTTTCAGATTTTGGAGAACTGGCACTTTTGGTAGGATCAATTGCTGTAGAACAGGATATGCTTCAAATGTCATCGCAGTATTTTATGTGTTATTCGGGTCGGACCTCAGTAACTTCTTGATATTTAAAAAGTTAGTACTTCAAATCCCACCGTTTTAAGGCTTAAACAGCTATTTTGGGGCTAAAAAAGATGGTTTTAAGAAATAGACAAATATTCGTTTCACTTAGAATAAAATACCAGAAAAGCTCTAAACAGGCAAAAAAAATTGCAGAAAATGGTGAGATACTATTTTAATAAGAAAAGAAAATGCCTGTTTGGAAGATAATGTAAAGAAAGCAGTTAATGATAAAAATATTTGTTTTTGCGTACCATTAGTTCCTTATTCAATAGATTTTGGTACAAAAAATCGGTCTCTAAGCTGTGAAAACATGGTTTTAGAAGGCTTTTTGCGTGAAAAATCAATCGGTTAGCGTGGTCCGACTCCAACCACCAACAACCAAAAAATGAAGAAAGGGAAGGTGAAAAAAAATACAAATGAAAGCTAAACCTATCATGATTCAGGGTACCGCAAGTTCAAGCGGAAAGTCACTAATGACTGCAGCACTCTGTCGAATTTTTCATCAGGATGGCTTCCGGGTTGCGCCTTTCAAGGCTCAGAATATGTCTAATAACTCTTTTGTAACTCGTGATGGTCTGGAAATGGGACGGGCACAGGTTGTGCAGGCGTATGCTGCCGGATTGGAACCGGATGTAAGGATGAATCCGGTACTACTAAAACCATCTTCAGATACCGGTTCTCAGGTTGTACTTCAGGGTAAACCCTCTTTTATTATGAATGCAAGAGAATGGCATGAAACCCGAAATCGTTTGCGTTGTACTATCAAGAATGTTATGAATCTATAGCTTTGGAAAATGAAATCATCGTTATTGAAGGAGCTGGAAGTCCGGCGGAAATAAACCTTAAAAAAAATGATATCGTCAACATGGGAATGGCAAATATGGCTGATTCACCCGTGATTATAGTGGGTGATATTGACAGGGGCGGCGTATTTGCTTCTCTGGTTGGAACAATGGAACTGCTCGAAAATGATGAACGTGCGAGAGTAAAAGGTTTTATAATAAATAAATTCAGAGGTGATGCGGGGCTGCTTAAAGACGGACTCGAGAAGCTTGAGGAGATTACATCTGTTCCGGTTCTGGGAGTGGTCCCATGGATCGATCACGCAATTGATGAAGAAGACGGGGTGTCAAGCAGGTTCGAATGCAGAGATTACCCAAAATCAGATGTGGACATTTGTATAATACGCCTGCCGCATATCTCAAATTATACCGACTTTTTGCCTCTGGAAAATATTGATGGTGTGACTGTCCGATGGTGTGATAGCAAGGACAAAATTGGATCACCCGATTTATTGATAATTCCAGGCACCAAGGCTACTGTAAATGATTTAAGAAAACTCAAGGAATCAGGTGTCGCGGATGAAATTATTGCATATACAAAAAGAGGCAATACTGTATTTGGAGTATGCGGCGGATTTCAGATGATGGGAAAAGTTATTTATGATCCAGACCATTGTGAAAGTAGTGCTGATTATGAAACCGGTTTGGGATTACTGGATATGAAAACCAGTTTTTTTCAACAAAAGATAACTGAACAGGTAAAGGCGCAAATATGTAAAAGCTGTTTTTGGCTGTTTTCCGGACTTTCGGGTAGTTTTGTAAATGGGTACGAAATCCATATGGGTAAAACAGAATTCGGTGATGAGGTTTTTCCATTGTTATATGGAACCGAAAGAAATGGAAAAATGTATATAAACGGTGTAACAGACAAAACCGGCAAAATCGCAGGTACTTATCTTCATGGCTTATTTGATTCTTCACAAATAACTAAAGGTATGGTAAATGTGTTAAGAAAGAGGAAAGGTCTTGAAATCATTGGAGATGAAATTATGGAACATCATGTAAAATTGAATGATGATATCAATTATCTTGCCGGTATTGTAAAAGATAATATTGATATGGATGCGATATATAAAATTACTGGAATCTGAAATGTCTGCTATTAGTTTTTTTGTTGTTGTACTTATAGATTTTCTTTTTGGAGATCCGTATTGGCTTCCTCATCCGGTACGATGGATCGGAAAACTTATAAACTTTATCGAAAAAAAAATATATCCTGTAAATGGAAACAAAAATAGTAAATTCCTTTCCGGAATATTTATGTGCATTATTGTAATTTCAACAGTCTGCACTGCGGGATTTTTGTTTCTTTTTTTGTGCAGGCTTATTTCTCCTGTAGTTTATAATATAGGAGAAATTATAACAGGTTTTTATTGCCTGTCTGCCCGGTCTCTTGTCAGCGAAACTGAAATTGTAGGAAAACACTTGCTAAAAGGTGATATGGTTTCTGCAAGGTATGCTGTTTCAAGAATAGTAGGCAGAGACAGTGAAAAAATGGATAGTAATGAAATAGCTCGTGCAACAGTTGAAACAATTGCAGAAAATATTGTCGATGGAATAATATCTCCTTTATTTTATCTTTTAGCAGGTGGACCACTTGCAGCTCTGGCTTTCAAGGCTGTCAGTACAATGGATTCCATGATAGGATATAAAAATGAAAGATACAGGGATTTCGGGAAATGTGCAGCCAGATTAGATGATTTTCTTAACTTTATTCCAGCCAGAATAACCGCATTTTTGATAATCCCGTCAGGTGCATTGATAACAGGAAAAAATGCAATTGAATCTTTGCATTGTGTATACAGGGACCGGCTGAAACATCCAAGTCCGAATTCCGCACATGGAGAAGCTGCCGTTGCAGGAGCATTGGGGTTGAAACTCGGCGGGAAAGCTGTTTATAATGGAAAATCTGTTTATAAGCCTGTAATTAATAAAAAGGGGAGAGAGCCTGAAAGAAAAGATATATACAAAACGATAAATCTTGTATATGGCTCGGTTCTGGTATCCGTTGTGGCTATATATCTGATAATTCTTTATGTAAATTAAAAGCATGTATGTTTTTTAGTAAGGATCAGCTTCGGTTATATTTATAACGAGGTAGAATAGTGGCTTTTCAAATACATGGCAGTATCCCGTATAATGAATTACGTGTTCTGGGTATCGATCCGTCGGAGATTACCGATTTTAGCGCGACAGTAAATCCTTTGCCGCTGCCCGAGAGAGTTTCTAAAAAAGTATCGGCGCAAGATTTAGCTGCTTATCCTGATATTGATTGTTTTGAGGCTCGGAGAGCAATCAGTGACTTTTACTCGATAAGACCTGAAAAAATTGTTGTGACAGCAGGTATGACAGAAACAATATTTTCGATGCCTTCATTGTTTAATAATGCCATACAGTTTTCTCCAACTTATTATGATTATGCGGCTGCATTCAGGAAAAAGAGAAAGAAGATTAAAAGTGTTGAGTTTCCAGGTAGTGAAACTGAATTTGAAAAAGCTATAAATCTGTTGAGAAGTGATAAGTTTGATCTTGTTATTATTTGTAATCCGAACAATCCGGATGGCAAGACTGTTTCTTTATTTCAAATAGAAAAATTGTGCGGTTCTTTTCCCAGCTCGGTAATATGTATTGATGAGAGTTATCAGGAGATGAGTTTAGAGAGTGAATCTGCTTTAGCCCTTACAAAAAAATATGAGAACCTTTTAGTATTAAAATCACTTACAAAACCGTTTGGGATTGGTGGGATAAGAGCGGCTTATGCCATTTCATCACCCGGAATAATTAACAAAATTAAACAACGTTTGTTGCCATGGGGTGTATCAAGTATAGCACAAAGAATTATCCCGGAAATTTTTAAGGAATGGGATTATTATAAGAAACAGTGGATTGGTATTCATAAAGAAAAAAATAGAATTGTAAGAGGTTTAAACCGTTCAGGTGTCGGTACTATAAGTAGTATTTGTCCGTTTATATTTGTCGTATGTGAAAATGCAACTGAATTGAGAACGAAAATGCTTCAAAAGCACAAAATATCTGTCAGGGATTGTACTTCATTTGGAATGCCGCATTATATAAGAGTGATGCCATCGGACAGCAGAAGTAATGATACAATTATTCAAGTTTTGAGCAGGGAAATTCTGGTTAATCAGGAATGAAAAATTTTAAAGAAATGAAAAGTGAAGTGAAAAAAAAATGGTTAGCTGCGCCACACAAATTGCGATAACTTAAAATCCAGTTTCACACCCGGATTATGAGATATCAAATTCATAATAGTCAATCTTTTAAAAATTGCTGGATTGTAATTTGTATCTTGTTGATTTCCGATTATTTGTTATTTCTATCTGATTATTTCTGATTTTCCTGTTAATCGGAACTGTTCACAGGTTCCCACACGCCCCCAACATCAAATAATGTATCTTGTTCCTGTTTCGAATTTAGAATTTCGAGTTTTCCTAATCGTTTTGTTTCGAATTTTGTATTAATTATTTCGAATTTTTATTTGTTATTGCGCGGGTCGTTTGTGCCCGGCGATCGATAATCGTCATCTTTGATTAATCCAGATATGCCGTTCTATTGTTTGTTAATTACTCTCAGGGCTTCGTTGGCAACACTCTGAGCTGTTTCTGGATCAATACCTGCCTTGGCTGCTAATTTCTCAATATCGATTGCTTTACCGGCGTTATGTGCTTCCATAAAAGATCGTAAGAAAATGTTTATTTTCTCAAGCTCTTCAGAATGCTCCTGATTTACTGGTTTCGAAAAGGATTTTTCATAAGGATTAAGTTGAATATCTATGCCAAGAATATCTTTGACCAATGAGAGCATGGTTAGTGTTACCCGATTTTCAGGATTAACAGGCAAATTATATCCCATTTTGTTAAATGCCTCTATAAGTTTAGAATAACCTCGATTTGTCAGTGAAGAAAGAATCAGCCTGTTTTTCTTCTTATGATAATAACTGGCTGCAAAGTGAGGAAATTTGTTCCAATGTTTCAATGATAGTTTGTAGAGAGGATATTTTCGTTCAATTTTGAAAAACTGCTCATATTTATCCGGTTCAAAATTCTCCTCGTGGTATTCTGAACTGTTCAGTAATAAAAAATCATTTTTGTGAACTGAGAGTGGAATTTCTGCACCCCTGAAAAGCATTAACCAAGGTAGGGGATCCCGATCAATCAAATCCGGTATCTCGTTCATAAAGACTATTTCAGGGTTTAATTCGCGTGCAAAAAACAGAAGATCAGAAGGAATTATTCCCTTGAGGTACGTGTGAGGCCCGTATGTTTGATAGCAGTGCCCATTAAACCCGAGCAAGTAAAAAAACATTTGAATCGATCCATTTTTTTCAAGAATATCTGTTACTCCCGGGGAGTAAAGCAGGAAATTATCATTTGATAAAACGTCAGTCATCTCGAAAAAGTGGCGGGAGGGATTACTCCTGACAGAACAAAAAGAGTATTTCCAGGGGTTCTGAATTTGATATGACAGAAATGATTTTTCGTCATTGCTTCGGGAAATAATATTGGGATGTTTCATGTATTGATTTATAAAGCCATCTTTGCGGAAAAGACGAAATGCAACATGTTGAGAAAGTAACCAAAATGGCCATTCCTCAGGCATTATTTTGACAATAGACCGAAATTTAGAGAGTTTTTTAGCAAAAATTTTATCCAGCCCTTCCCGTTGGACACAGTAATGGATAAGGAAATCATCTATCAGGGATTTGGTTATCTCACTGTTTTTTTTACAGGTTTTCTCGATTTCCTGATAATTTCTCAAAATATTTTCCTTTCAATATAGATTACAGCTTTTTGGTTTCTGGCATGAACAAGGTATTGATAACTCCACTCTATTTGGACAAAATATAAAGGCATTGTTTTGTTCTCGCTGGTGTGTATCAAATTAATGTTGAGATTTGTCAAAAAAGAGATTCCTCCGACTTTATTAATTTAATCGTTAGTGCGAAAACCAGTTATAGTGATTCAACTGACACAACTCCGGCCACATCTCTACGAACTCTCTTTCCCAGCAATATTACATCACGAATCCCGTTTTCATCACGGGCATCCATCCAGCGTTTTTCGAAATCATTCTCTTGTACAATTTGAGCAATGCTTGCAAGTGCCCTGAGATGAAAGTTTCGCTCATCCAGTGTGCCGACGAGAACAAACAGCGCAGATACGTTTTGCGATTCATTTGAAAAAATTATTCCTTTTTTTGCACGCACCAGTGTAATCTCAAATTTCCCTGTACCGGGGATAACCACATGGGGAATAGCAAGAAACGGACTAAGTAAAGTTGAAGTTTGATTTTCCCGTTCAATGAGTTTTTCTGCCAGAATCTTACTGTCAATGTTGATTCGTTTACCAAGTTTTTCGCCTATAAGAGTAAAACTTTCCTTCCAGTTGATTTGTCTGGGTATGTCGAGGACTAATGCCTGGTTGATGATTTCATCAAAACGATCCAATACAATTTCATCCCGTTCCCTTACCACATCCTTGAGTTCCCTTTCAAGTGAGCCTGTTACCAGTTCTCGAGCTGTAAGACGTTCAATCAGGTGAAGTAAAGCGTAATCTTTTTTAATCCGTTTTCTGCCATATATCCAATAAGATGTGATACCCACTAAAAACAGGATCGCCAGAATTATGAAAACCTCATGCCCCATTTCGAAAATAAGCAGGATAAAGCCCAGAATGCCTGCAATCTGTAATCCTGGGTACAGGGGAGCCTTAAAGCTTGGACGATAATTCTGTACTCGGCTTTCGCGCAGTACAATAACACAGATGCATGATAAAATGAATCCCATGATCAGTACCAGTGATGCGGCTTCGACAAGTATTTCAAGTTTGAGAAACAAGGAAGCTGCAATAAAAAGACCTGTAACCAGTATAGCTGTTGACGGGACATTGGAATGGTTATTCAATGACCCGAACTTTTTTGGAATCAGTTCATCACGGCTGAGTGCAAAAAGGTATCGTGAAGCGGCCATGATACCCGCATTTGCAGTTGACATGAATGCAAGGATGGCTGCAAAGCCAAGCGCACGACTGCCCCATATTCCCATGAACTCTGATGCGCAATCGGTTATAGGGGTTAATGAATTATTCAGTTTTTCTGCGGGTAAAATTCCTGCGGTGACAAACACCATTAAAGTGTATATAATAAATACCGTAAACAGCGATAGAAGCATACCTAAAGGAAGAGTTCGTGACGGATTACGTACCTCCTCACCTATACTGGATATTTTAATCAATCCGCCATAGGCAACAAAAACAAAACCGGCTGTGGTGAATATGCTTTTAATACCGTGAGGTGCAAACGGCTGAAAATTGTTAATGTTGACATGAGGCAGCCCGGTAAATACATAACTGCTCATCAATGCAAGCAGTCCAAGCACCATTAATGTTTGCAGCTTTCCAGCGTGAGCGGTACCGGTCAGGTTCGTAATTACAAACAGTGTACACAGGACAAGCCCGATAATTCTGACGTCAATACTGACAAACAGGTTAACGAATGCGGCCATGCCAACAAGGGCGAACGCACTTTTAAGTGAAATGGAAAACCAGTTCAGGATCCCGGCAATTACTCCCATGGCCGGACCCAGTGACCGGGTTATGAAATAATAGTCACCACCGGCTTTAGGCATTGCTGTTGCCAGTTCAGCCGCATTAAGCATTCCAATACCAGCCAGTAAACCCGCAATAGCATAAGAAAGGATCACGCCTGGTCCTGCCTGTGAATGTGCAATACCGGTAAGAACAAAAATACCGGAGCTGATCATTGATCCGGTTGCAATACAGAATATATCAAGTAGCCCGAGTTCTCTTCGAAGTTTCAATCTGGATTTGTCCTTTCCTCTACTGAATATTACAGATTTTATTCTGTTTTGATACTCAAGTATTATCCCTGGTATCATAATGAATTGAGTATTTAGACCTGAATCAGAAGATTAGTTGCAATGCTGCGAAGAGACTTGCTTGAAAATATCATCACTATTCAGGAAAATTTGGTATTGTTCAGACAACCATGATTGTATTAAAGGCAGAAATCCCATTATTTGCGATAGTTTAAGCAATATTCTTTTAACGTGAATACATCCCTGAACGTGCGTTAAATAAGGAAAAAAACACTTTTTCATTATTGCCGGACAACACTGATTTCATAAACAAAAAATATAATTTTTGAACTTATACTGATACTCTCTTTTTGATCAAAAAAAGTTTAAAATTTGATTTATTGATAACTTTTTCCGTAAAGTTTCAGTTGTTGCCAGGTCAAAATCAAGATGATTAATTTACGATCTGCCTGCAGGATCTGTATTCTTTTAAAAGGATTTTGTGGCTGTGGTTGTCATGTTCACATTGCCTTTTCAGGAATTGAATTCTTATCGTAATTACGACGAGCTTCTCAGTCTACGATAAGTTTATTTTATAATGCAATAAATCAGTCTTGACAACATCCTGCGATCTGAGAGTTTTCGGGTTTCAATAAAAAAGTATATTGAATTTTTTGAAAAGATCAATATTTACCGGTTAGTATGTCATCAATTGCAGTGATTAATTCAGAAGTTGAAATGGTTTAAACTGCTTTCATTAATGATACAAAGACCAAGGTAAGCAGTATAGCTAATATAACATGCAAGAAGCAGTGCACCGTATACTCGATTAATTTTTCCGGTTCCCCCGAACCCTATGCACATTATGAACAGTGAAACCGTAAGCATCGACATCATTAATATATCTCTGAAAAAAAGTTCGGAACCGACAGTTACAGGATGAATTATGCCGGCAATGCCCACTACTGCAAGCGTATTGAACAGGTTGGAACCAAGAATATTACCGAGAGCCACATCGTGTTCACCTTTACGAACGGCGGCAATTGATGATGCAAGTTCCGGCAATGATGTGCCTGTTGCTACGATTGTGAGTCCGATAATCAGATCACTTACCCCAAAAAAACGGGCAATGTTTACTGCACCCCATACCAGAACGCGCGAACTCGCAATCAATAAAATCAAACCACACAATAACCATAGTATCTCTTTTCCAAGTGAGATTTGAACTGTTTGCGGGTTTTTAGAGAACAGTTCTGTATTGTTGCTGTCTTTGGCATTTTTAGCTTGCCTGAAAGCCAAAAACAGAAGCAGAATCAACAAACTCAGAAGAATAATTGAATCCAGACGGGTCAGTTCATTATCGTATAACTGAAATGCTGCCAATGCAGTAACAAAAAGAAGAGCCGGCAATTCTTTGAAAAGAATGCGCGGTTGTACTGAAATCGGACAGATAAGGGCTGTAAGACCTAGTATAAGGGCAATATTGGCAATGTTTGAGCCGTATGCATTACCAATTGCAATTCCGGGATTTCCCTGTATTGATGAGAATGTTGAAACAACCATTTCGGGTGCTGACGTTCCGAAACCGACAATCACCATTCCTATAAGTAAAGGTGATATTCCAAAATGCCTCGCAACTGATGCTGTGCTGTCTATAAAACGGTCGGCGCTCCATATTAATACAAGCAATCCGAAAATAAGGGCAAATGAAGATTCTATTATCATATCAAGAAAGTTCCGGAGTTTTTGTAAAATATCACTTTGTCCAGAATAGATTCTGGTTTATTGGTTTTTTGGGGACTGGTCTTACGTAATCATTTCGACTTTGTAGCTATAAATTATATCATGGATTCATGACACCCGAAATCAGCAATATATTGTAAGCAGCATAACTTAAAAGGAGCATTACTCCTTCAATTCTGTTAATCCGTCCAGGACCTCTAAAACCATACCCTATAACAAACAGTGATAAAGTAAGCACTGTCATTGAAGGAATATCTCTATGCAATACAGCAGATTCGACTTCAAGAGGATTAATAAATCCAGCAATTCCTACAACTGAAAGTGTATTGAACAGGTTTGATCCAAGGATGTTTCCAAGGGCGATATCATGTTCCTTTTTTCGGGCTGCGGCGATTGATGAAGCGAGTTCCGGTAACGAGGTTCCTATCGCCACTATGGTTAACCCGATAACCAGATCGCTTACTCCAAACTGCCGGGCCGCAGTTACTGCTCCCCATACAAGAATACGGGAACTGATAATAAGGATTGTCAGTCCGCCAACAAGCTGCAGCAGAGCTTTGCCGACAGGTTCCGAGATAATTTCCTGGTTTATTTCTGTTCCCAGTGGATC